>DASSKL010000091.1 GCA_035690485.1 Mycobacteriales bacterium
TCAGTGGGCGGACACGTTTTGCCGCTCGCCGACTTCGGGTCCGTGTCGTTCTCCGGCGCCAGCGCCACCGACAGCAACGAGAACTCCGGCACGATCAGCGATACCGCCTGGAACGACGACGCGATCACGCTGGTCCAAAAGGGGCTCACCGCGACTCCCGGCACCCTCGCATCGAAAGGCTCGGCGTTCACGGTGGTGGTGTCGACCAGCGGCGGAGGCAGCGGCGGCGGCCATGGAGGGCACGGCAACCCGCACGGCAGCCGGTAGCGACCCGACCCGCGACGGCCACGGCGTGAGCTCGGGTACCTCGTGGGTCTCGGGCACGTCACCGACGGCGGCCAGGTCGTTGAAGCCAGCGAGCCCTCACTTTGGTTCAGCGCTGACCGTTATAGTGACCACATGGTCCGTCAACTGACCGCCACCGAAGCGAAGGCTGGGCTCCTCGCCCTTCTCGAGCAGGTCGCAGCCGGCGAAGAAGTCGAGATCACCAAGCATGGCCACACCATCGCGCGACTCGTGCCGGCGCACGGTCCTCGGTCGTTGAAGGGGAGGCTGGCCGACGTGGCCCGCTCGGCCGCTAGCGACGAGGAGCTGTTCTCCACGGGCGAGGCGTGGAACGCGTCGTGAGCACGGTGTTGCTCGACACCCACGTCGTGCACTGGTGGTCGAGCGAGCCGGAGAAGCTGAGCGGCGAAGCTACCGCGGTCATCGAAGCCGCCGACGAGCTGGCAGTCTCCGCCATCAGCTGGTTCGAGCTGGCCTGGCTTGCCAAGCACGAACGCATCGCTCTCGCCACCCCCGTGCGGAGTTGGCTCGAAGAACTGGCCCGCGACCTGCGCACCGTGGGTCTCAGCCCGGCGATCGCCGACGCGGCCGTGGCGCTGCCCTCGACGTTTCCCGGCGACCCTGCCGATCGCATCATCTACGCGACGGCGATAGAGACCGGCTGGCCGCTCGTGACGAAGGATCGCGCGTTGCGTCGTCACCGCCACCCCCGGCGAATCACGCTCTGGTGAAAGCGGTCGCCGAAGCCTGACTTCACGGCGTACGCCGTGTCCACACTGGCGCGCCACGTCCACACAGGCGCCGGGATGGCCTGTAGTCAAAGGGATGCGCTCCTACAGTGACGCCGTGACCCTCTCCCGCCCGGCGACCGTCCGGCGCGCTGTGCTGTCGGCGCTCGCGGTGTGCGCGCTGGCCATGACCGGCGCCGTCGTGGTCGACCAGCCGGCGACCCGGCTCGCCGCGGCGACGGCACGGCCGGCGGCGAGCGACTTCGCGGAGACGGCGTACGGCCAGCCTTGGGACTTCACCGATGCGGGGCAGCTGCCCTACGGCAGCAGCGTGCAGAACGTCGCCACCGGCAGCGGTGGTCTCTCCTTCACTGCGGCGAAGGGGCAGCAGCTCAGCCTCGTGCGCACCGAGCTGGGCGCGATCCCGTGGGGCCGCGACGGCAGCGCGCATCCGATCGACGCCTCGACCTACACGCGCATGTCGATCCGCATCAAGAGCGACGTCTTCAGCGCGCAGCCCGGCGTCGCGCGCGGGCAGATCTTCTGGTTCTCCTGCCCGACCATGACCCAGTCGTGCGAGGGCGGGTCGTTCTTCGACGTCACGAGCAGCGGCTGGCAGACGATCGACATGCCGCTGACCAACGCCTACAGCGGCGGTGGTTATCCGGCGGCGTGGTCCGGCGCGATCCGCCGGCTGATCCTCACCCCCAACGCCACCAGCAGCACCGCCGCGCACATGCAGGTCGCCTGGATCCGGATCTACCAGCCGGGCCAGGGCGACTACCAGGTGCAGGGCGTGCCGTCCGGCGCGACCAGCGTGACCTGGACCCGCCAGGGTGGATCCGCCGCTGACACCGGCACCATCCCGGCGAGCGGCGGCCGCGCGACGTTCCCTGCCGACGCCTACCCCGCCGGGATCTACGACTTCTCCGTCAACGGCACTGTCGTCGACACGCTTCACCTCGACCAGCGGCCGCTCGTGCACTGGCAGTCGCCCAACCAGTACGGCTGCGTCGAGTACGGCGCCAATGTCCGCGGCGACGCCTGGGACATGAGCCAGCCGACCGACGTCGCCAAGCTGCTCGACGCGAGCAACGTCTCCTACTCCGGCGGCATCCTGGCCGCCACCAACGCCGGCCCCACCCAGAACGACCCGGAGGTCTGGCTGCGGCTCGGCCCGGCGCTCGACTCCCACCGCTTCTACCGGCTGCGGATCCTGACGCGGTACGACGGATCCTTCGGTCTCGGCGGCGGCCCCGGCGGCGGCACGGTCGCGCGCGTCGTCTGGGGCACCGCGCAGTACAACACCTCCGCCACCTGGCAGGTCAGCCGCCCGATCGTCCTCTATCCCGGCTGGAACGACGTGCTCATCGACATGAGCGACCCCTACAACGGCACCAGCGACCCGAGCGCCGCCGAGTCCGTGCGCTACACCTGGAGCCAGGCCGGGCAGATCACGTTCCTGCGGTTCGACCCGAACGAAGACCCGGGCCCGCGCCGCTGGTACGTCGACTCCGTCCAGGTCTTCGGCGACTGCCCGGCCAGCGGCACGTTCCCGATCCAGCTGTCCGACACCTCCACGCAGCCGCACGGCGACGAGCAGGTGACCGTCTACGCCGACAGCTCGGGCACCCCGAGCGGCCAGCACGGCCCGCCGGTCGCGTCGTTCACCATCCCGGCCGGTACGGGCACCGGCGGGTCGGGCACCGCGAACGTCAGCGCGCTGGCGACCGGCAGCTACCGGCTGTTCGCCCAGGTGACGAACGGCTCGGCGACCGTCGGTTCCTACGCGCCCACCCCGCTGCAGGTCCGTGGCGGCGGTGCGGTTCCGCGCAGCACCACCAACGCCTGCCCACCGGGTCAGGTGCCCGCCGCCGGGTTCACCGACGTCGACCCGTCCAGCCCACACGCGCCGAACATCAACTGCGTGGTCTGGTGGCAGGTCGCGCACGGCGTGAGCTCCACGTCGTACGCCCCGGGTCTCGTCGTGCCGCGTGACCAGATGGCGGCGTTCGTCGCGCGGCTCATCCGCGCCGCCGGCGGGTCCCTGCCGTCCAACCCGCCGGACAAGTTCGCCGACGACAACGGCGACCCGTTCGAGGCCGACATCAACGCCCTCGCCGCCGTCGGCGTGGTGCAGGGCAGCGGCGGGCGCTACTACCCGTCCGCGCCGGTCGACCGCGGGTCGATGGCGGCGTACCTCGACCGCGCCTACACCGCGATCACCGGCAAGACGCTGAGCCACCCGCACGACTACTTCGCCGACGACAACGGCTCCACGTTCGAGAACGACATCAACAACATGGCCGCCGCCGGCATCACCGGGGGCTACGCCGACGGCACCTACCGGCCCGGAGTATCGGTGACCCGCGACCAGATGGCGTCGTTCCTCGCCCGCGAGCTCGACCTGCTGGTAACCAACGGCTACGCCAAGCCACCCTCCGGCTGACCTGCGGCCAGGGGCGACGGGGTCACGTTTGCGGCGTTCGAACGCAGCAAAAGTGACCCTGATCAAGGAACGCGGCGGTCGGGGAGCGTCGGCAGCCCTGATACGCCCGTTCTTCACCCGAACGGCGGGCGACGCACCGCGTGGCGAGAGGCAAGATCGGCATGCGGCGATATCAGTCCTTTACGGTGCAGTTGTCGTGACTGTGACAGGAGGGACCTGCCATGCGGCTCGGGCCGGCGCGTGCTGTCCGGCTGCTGGTGCTCGCGGTCGCGGTCGACGCGCTGTTGACCGCGGTGCTCGGCAGCGACGAGACGGGCCGCTTCCTGAGTGGGGAGACCGACGGCTCCGCACTGCTCGGGGGCGCCGGCCTCGCGCTGCTCGTGGTCCTCTGCCTGTTGCTGTGGCGGGCCGTCCGCGAGGTGACGGTGCTCAGTCATGCGGACCAGCCGGCGGAGCAGCGCCTCGACGCGATCCGGCGGCGCACGAAAGCGGTGATCTCGCGGCGTGAGATCACCGTAGCCCTGCAGCCGATCGTGTCCTTCGGCAGCGGCCGCTGGGTGGCGGTCGAGGCGCTGGCCCGCTTCGGCGACGGCCGGCCGCCCGACCTGTGGTTCGCCGAGGCCCAGGAGGTCGGCCTCGGAGTCGAGCTCGAGCTGGTGGCCCTGCACAAGCAGCTCGACCTCCTCGGCGACCTGCCGTCGGGCATCACGTTGTCGGTCAACGCCTCGCCGGCGCTGGTCCTCGACCCCCGTTTCCGGGCCGCGATCGACGGCGTCGACATGGCGCGCCTCACGGTCGAGATCACCGAGCACGCCGCCGTACACACCTACGACGAGATCCGTGACGTGCTGCTTCCGTTGCGCGAGCGTGGCCTGCGGCTGGCCGTCGACGACACCGGCGCGGGCTATGCGTCGTTCCACCACGTGCTGCGGTTGCGCCCCGACAGCATCAAGCTCGACCGTTCCCTGCTGGCCCACATCACCAGCGACCCGGCCCGGCGCGCGTTCGTGACGGCCATCGTCCTGCTCGGGCTGGAGCTGGGCGCGAGCGTGACGGCCGAGGGCGTCGAGACCCCCAGCGAGCTCGAGACGCTCGCCACCCTGGGCGTCGACTACGCCCAGGGCTTCCTGCTCGCCCGGCCCTCGACCCAGCGCGCCGACTGGCTGCGCTGGCGTTCGCGCACCTGGCTGCGGCCGGTCGACCACTTCACCCCTCAGTCGCAGCCCCGGCGGTGAAGGTCGCACTGCGACCTGGCCCTCGTGCCACGACGTTACGTCGTACGCCGCCGCGGAGATCCCTTGCGCCATGGCGATGCGCACCGCAGGTGACCTGCGGCGACCCCAGGTGCTTGGCCGGATGGGCCAGAAGCTGACCCGCCCCACCCAGGACGCCCCCGAGGATGACGAGGGGCTCTCCGCCGAGGGCGGGTTCGCCCGCACCCTCGAAGAAGGCCAGCGGCGTCTCGGGCGCAGCTGGTCGGCACTCACCGCGACGGGCGTCGTCGGCGGCATCGACGTGGCGACCGGCGTGCTCGGCCTCCTGATCGTCGAGCACGCGACCGGCAGCAAGCTGCTCGGCGGCCTGGCGTTCGGCATCGGCTTCATCGCACTGACCCTGGCCCGCAGCGAGCTGTTCACCGAGAACTTCCTCGTGCCCGTCATCGCGATCGCGGCCAAGCGGTGCACCTGGACGGCGTTGCTGAGGCTCTGGACGGGCACGGCGGTCTTCAACCTGCTCGGTGGCTGGATCGTGACCGCGCTGATCATCGAGGGGTTCCCGAACCTTCGGCCCAAGGCCGTGGAGCTCGGCAAGTTCTACGTCGACATCGGTCTGGGCTGGCGGGCGTTCGCGCTCGCCCTGCTCGGCGGTCTCGTGATCACCCTGATGACGTGGATGCAGCACACCACGGAGTCGATCGGCGGCAAGGTGACCGCCGCGGTCACCGCGGCCTTCCTGCTCGGCGCCGGATCGCTCAACCACGCGATCGTGGCCTCGTTGCTGATGTTCGCCGCGCTGCACACCGGCCACGCCGGCTTCACCTACGGCGACTGGGCGATGTCGGCCGGGTGGGCGGCCCTCGGCAACAGCGTGGGCGGCATCGGGCTGGTGACCCTGCTCCGGTTGCTCCAGGTTCCGCATCGCCTGCAGGAAGCGCGGGAGGAAGCGTAGAAAGTCCCCGGAAACACGGGTCTATCGGCGTACGATCGCCCGCGACTCACGACCGGGGAGGCTTCATGGCTGTGCGCAGCCGTCTGGTGTCCGTCGCCGCGCTCGCTGCGCTGGCCATGCCGTTCCTGCCGGGCACGGCGTTCGCCGCCAACGCGACACCGCCGCCCGCCCCCAACTTCGCCAGCCAGGCGTGCCCGCCGAGCCAGACCCCGTCGGCGGGTTTCACCGACACCACCAACGACGTCTTCCGCGACGCGATCAACTGCATCGCGGCCTACGGCGTGACGCACGGCAAGACCGCCGCGACCTACGACCCCGGAGCGGTGGTGCTGCGGGACGAGATGGCCGTGTTCCTCTCCAACTTCCTGGCCGCCACCAACAAGGGCCGCCCGCCGGGCAGCGCGCCCTGCCAGTTCGTCGACATCGGCAACCTGTCGCAGTCGATGCAGGACGCGATCTGCGCGATCGGCAAGGCCGGCATCAGCAACGGCAAGACCGACAGCGCGCACTTCGACCCGGGTGCACCGGTGCTGCGCAGCGAGATGGCCGCCTTCATCGTCCGCTCGTTCAACTACGCGATGCTGACGATCAACGCCCCCGCGGGGGCCGACTACTTCGACGACGACAACGGCTCGACGCTGCAGACCTACATCAACCAGCTCGCCTCGGTCGGCGTCGTGCAGGGGATGGTGCAGAACGGCAAGCGCGTCTACGGTCCAACGCTGAGCCTCCCGCGTGACGAGATGGCCGGCTTCCTCGCCCGCGCTCTGGAGCTCGCGATCGAGAACGGCGTCGCCGCCAGCAAGTTCCCGATGTCCACTGGCTACAACGTGGCCCCGGCCACCTCGCAGAGCGCGCCGCGCAACACCGCGGTGTCGTTCACGGCGTCCGGCATCCCGTCGGGCGCGCAGGTCGACCTGTGGCTCTTCTCCTGCGCCAACGTCAACACGACCGGCGCCAACCCGGTCTTCGCCGGCTCCGGCACGGCGTCGCAGGGCACCGTCAACGGCGTGATCAGCTCGGTCAACAACCAGGCGTTCAACCAGAGCAAGCTGATCGTCAACGTCGGCTCGAGCGGCAGCTTCACGTTCAAGGTGAGCGACTCGAGCGCCGAGTGCGTGCGACCGGTCGTCTTCAACAACGCCGACGGCGACAACGCGCTGCAGATCGACTCCGCCGGGCACCCGACCGAGACGGTCGGCATCGGCGGCACCGTCAACTTCTTCACCTCGGCGCCGGCCGGATCCGTGGCGCAGGGGTCGGTGACCAACCCGACGGCCAGCACGTTCGACCAGGGCGGCGCCGGGACCTACAGCTACGACTCCGGCGACACCTACCAGCTCCTCAACACGGCGTCGCAGACCTGCACGTCCACGACCTACGCCGACTTCCAGGCGCGGCTGTCGACCGGCGACCAGGTGACCGGCACCTACGCGCCGGGCGCGACGAGCACCTACTGCCTCAACGACGTCGCGCCGGCACCGCCGTCGACCGTGAGCGCCGCGACCAACTCCACCGACGGCGGCGTGACCGTGACGTGGAACGACTCCGCGACGGGCACGGTCGCGTCGTACGTCGTCTACCGCGCGGCAGCGACGCCGCCGCCGCAGTCGGGCAGCGCCAGCTACGCCTGCCCGGCCTACACGCCGGTTCCCGGCAGCTCGCCGCAGACGCCGCCGAGCTCGCCGTGGACGGCGGTCGGGACGGCCACCGACGGCGGCAGCAACGTGACCTACACCCTGAAGGACACCAACGCCACGTCCGGCGGGCAGCCCGCCAACCAGTACTGCTACCTCGTGTCCGCGGTCGACCAGCAGGGTCAGACCGGCACCGCCCGGGCCGCCTCGCAGAACTCGAACGGTGGCGTGCAGGCCGCGCCGACGCCGTTCGGCGGCGGCCAGGTGCACTTCGTCAACGTCTCCGAGCTGTCCCCGACCAAGTTCACGGCGGTCTACAACCGGCAGATCCTGGCGTCGTCGTGTGACCCGTCGGGGCTCGTCGACTTCGCGGTGACCTACACCAACCCGTTGAGCACGGGCACGCAGAACGCCACGGTGTCATCCGTCTCCTGCGACAACTTCGGCTCTTACACCACGAGCGGCATCAGCCCGACGACTACCTACAACCTGGGCGAGGCGGTTCTCACGCTGTCGGCCGCGGTGCCGCAGGGGTCGACGCTGACGGTGAAGGCGCAGAAGGGCGCGGACAACAACACCGTCTGCACCGACGCCTCGCAGAGCAACTGCCAGGCCGTCGGCGACAACATCGCGACGAGCCAGCCGACCGACAACAACACCCGCCCGCAGATGGCCCAGCTCGGGCTCGGCTACAACGCGAAGACGCTCTACGTCCTCTACAACGCGAACGTCAATGCGAGCACCGTCGACAGCAACGACTTCAGTGTCTCCGTCACGACCCCGGCCGGTACGACGACCGCGAACCCCCTGTCGGCGGCCCCGACCGCGAGCAACAACCGCGTCATCCTCGGGCTCACCAACGCGGTGCCGGCCGGAAGCACGGTCACCGTGAGCGCCCGGGTCGGCAGCGACGGCAACACCGTGTGCACCGACCAGACGGCCTCCAACTGCGAGCCCGCGGGTGACACGGCAGCCACGGTCACGCCGGCCTTCGCGTCGGTGACGTCGGCGGCCGGCTCCAGCCAGGTCACGATCGTCTACAACGAGAACATCAACTGCAGCACGGTCGACCTCGGCGACTTCGACATCTCCGCGGTCACCGGCTCGACGACGATCGTCACCACCCCGAAGAGCATCGACGCCTGCTCCGGCAAGACGCTGACGGTCTCGGTCAACAGCGGCCCCTACCAGAAGGGTCAGACGGTCACGGTCAAGAGCACTCTCGGCTCGGACGGCAACACCGTCTTCTCGGCGACCGACCAGAGCCAGCAGCCGGCCGGCGACACGGCGACCAGCGCCACCCTCTGAGTCCCTCTTTCGTAGTGGCCCGGCGGCATCGTGGCGCCGGGCCACCCGGATGAGCTGCCGGGCCCTCCCAGATCAGGGTTGCTCTTGCAGCGTTCGAACGCCGCAGATCTATCGCGTGGCGCAGACGAGCCGCCCGCTGGGTGAGCCGTGGCGTCGGGCGGGCCTTGGCCAGCTGGCCAGGTTTGCCTCATGCGCGGGCGGCATCCACAGATGACGGAGATCGCCTGGCCGATGAAGCGACCGACGGGCAACGTGGGGCCGTGCCCCCGCGTCGAGCACCATCTGCGTTGTGGCCGGCCCTTCTCGCCGGCCAGCAGCGCGTGGTCACGCGCGCCCAGGCTCGCTATTGCGGGCTCACCGACGCAGTCGTCAACGATCGCCTTCGTCGCGGGGTCTGGCAGCGACTGCTTCCCGGCACGCTTCTGGTCGGCCCCGGACCCGCGTCCGGCGAGCAGTGGCAGCAGGCCGCGATCCAGTACGCCGGTGAGGGTGCAGCCCTAGACAGCCTGACCGCACTGAAGATCCACGGCGTTCGGTACCTGCCGTCGACCGACGCCATCCATCTCGTGGTCCCGCACACGCGGCGGCTGGCTACCCCTGAGCGCATAGCCGTACGCCGTACCCGCCGGCCGATCCCGGTCGACCCGCGCCACGAACTGCCGGTCCTCTCGGTTCCTTACGCCTTGGTCGCGGCAGGGATCGGACGCAGCCTCAGGACCGTTCGCGCCATGACGGCAGACGCCGTGCAGCGCGGGTTCACGACCGTAGATGCGCTCGAGGTCGCCGGTGCCGCCGCCCCGCGACGAGGCAGCACACCGCTTCACCGAGCTATCGGTGATCTTGTGGCCGGCGTCAGGTCGGCACCGGAGGCGGAGTTTCGCGATCTCCTCCGTGGCCGGCTCGACATCCCGGAGCCCGAGTGGAACGTCACCTTGGCTCTCGCGGACGGCACCGTCCTGGGCTGCGTCGACGGCTACTGCCACGAGGCGGCGCTCATCCACGAGGTCGACTCGCAGGAACACCACGCTTACGCGGAGAAGCGCGAAGCGACCGAGCGGCGCCGCAGTCGGCTCACGTCCTACGGGCTGACCGTGCTCGCCTCGTCCCCGCGTCGCATCCGCGAAGACGGCCCGGCGGTCGTGGAGGAGTACGTGCGTGCCTATGGCCTGGGCCGGCTCAAAGGCCCCGTTCCCGGCATCGTTGTCCTGCGCACCCTGAGGCGGGCCGCGTGACTCGCTGTGTCGCCTCGACGGGGGTAACGCTGCAACGTTCGAACGTTGCAGAAGTGACCCTGATCAAGGAATCGGGACGGCGGGGGCCGCATCGGGTGGCCGGGGCGCGGGCGGGCCGGGTGGCGAGGGATCGGCGCGTGGGTCGGCCGCGTGAGCAGACAACCGACGCGACAAGCAACTACGCGAATCGGGCATGTTAGTCCGTTCGGGGGAAACAGCGTGGCATTCGGCCTGCCGAAGCCCTGTACGTGCCACGTCGACACCCCCGGGCGGCCACTGCTGCGCTCGCCGCAGCCACGGCCACCGTCACCCTCTCCGCCACCCTCCTGGCCGGCATCGCGAGTGCCGCCGCCGCGGAGACCCCGCAGCAGCAGGGCACGCCGGTCCACGCCGTGCTCACGCTCAAGCACGCGGGCGATGCCGCCACGGTCACGAGCTGGGCACGCCATCACGGGCTGACCGTCACCCACCGCGACGGGAGCACGCTCGTCGTCCAGGGCAGCCCGAGCACCGCGGGCAAGGCGTTCGGCACGCACATCAGCCGGTGGGCGAAGCCGCAGCGGGCCGCCGTACCCGGCGCGCTCAAGGACGCGGTCACCAGCGTCGCCGGCTTCGACAGCGTCCCGATGTTCCACCCGATGGCGATTCCCGGCGGCTACACGGGTGCCGACATCGACTCGGCGTACGCCGTCGCGCCCAGCAGCACCGCAGGCAAGGGCCTGACGATCGCCACGATCCAGTTCTCCGGCTGGAACTCCTCCGACGCCACGACCTACGCCCAGGCGGCCGGCATCAACCTCGCGCCCGGCCAGATCCAGAGCATCTCGGTCAACGGCGCGTCGACGACCACGCCCGACAACGGCGGCGACCTCGAGGTCGCGCTGGACGTGGAGGCCCTGCTCGCGGTTGCGCCCGCGGCCAAGCAGCGCGTCTACGTCACGACCAACGACTACGCGGGCTCGCTCGCCGTCTACAAGCAGATCGCGGCCGACGCCGCCAACGGCCTGGTCCAGGTGGTCTCCATGTCGTGGGGCATGTGCGAGGCCGACACCAACGCCTACACGTTGAACAACCTCGACGCCCCGATCCAGCAGATTCTCGGCGCGGGGGCGACGATGTTCGCTTCCAGCGGTGACAACGGCCCCTACGGCTGCTCCTACCCGGGGCACCAGGACACGACGTTGTCGACGGTGTTCCCGGCCTCCGACCCCAACGTCGTCGGAGTCGGCGGAACCACCCTCGACCAGACCAGCAGCGGCTGGTCGGAGACCGGCTGGTCCGGCAGCGGCGGCGGGGCCAGCACGATCTTCAACCGGCCGACCTACCAGTCGGCGATCGGCCAGAGCGGCTCCGCGCGGATGGTGCCCGACGTCTCGGCCCTGGCCGACGCCAACACCGGCCTGACCGTCTACATCGGTTCCGCCGGCGGCTGGGTACGCGGCGGCGGCACCAGCCTCGCCACCCCGCTGTGGGCGGGCACGCTGGCCGCCTCGATGTCGGCCGTGGGCCGCACCACCGGCATGGGCGACATCCACGGCAAGCTCTACTCCGCGGCGTCCACGTTCCGCGACGTCACGTCCGGGTCGACCGGGCCCTACACCGCGGGCAGCGGCTACGACATGGTCACGGGCCTCGGCAGCCCGCAGTGGTCGAAGCTCGCCCCGGCGCTCGGGATCGCGGCCTCCGCGACGAGCACCGGCGGCAGCACCGGCGGCAGCACCGGTACGAGCGGGACCACCTCGGGCAGCTCGACCCAGCCCACGTCGGGTGGGACCCAGACGACCCGCACCACCGACCCCTCGCCGACGACCAGCCCGGCGCCGACGCAGCCCGCGACCGCGCCGCGTACGACGGCCGACGCGTGCCCCTCCGGCATGGTGCCGAGCTCGCCGTTCACCGACGTGCTCGCGAACGACGTGCACCTGTCGGACATCAACTGCACCGCCTGGTGGGGCCTCGCGCACGGCACGACCTCGTCGACCTTCACGCCCGGCGGCACGCTCACCCGCGGCCAGATGGCCGGCTTCATCGCCCGCCTGGTGACCACCGCCGGCGGCCAGCTGCCGACCAACCCGCGCGACGCGTTCCCGGACGACGAGGGCAGCGTCTTCGCCCAGCAGATCGACCAGCTCGCCATGCTCGGCATCGTGCGCGGCACCGCCGACGGCCTCTACCACCCCGAGGCCACGGTCACCCGGGCGCAGATGGCGTCGTTCGTCAACCGCGCCTACAACTACGTCAACGGGGCTCCGCTCGGCCCGGCGGCCGCCGGCTTCCCCGACGTCGCGACCGGGTCGGCCCAGGCGGCCGACATCGACGACGTGGCCGGGGCAGGCATCGCGGTCGGCTACGCCGACGGCACGTTCCGCCCGTCGCAGCCGGTCACCCGCGAGGAGGTCGCGTCGTTCCTGGCCCGGCTGCTCGACCTGATGGTGACCCAGGGATACGCCACCCCGCCGAGCTCGTAACAACACCTCGCCGGGGACCGCGACACACCGAAGTGCCGCCTGTGAACCATCCTTTCGAATCGTCGGTAGGTCTACATAGGCTCGGGTCATGAGCAAAATCCCCTTCCGACGTTCTCTGGTGGGGCTGGCGGCGGCGGCGTTGACGGTCCCGGTCGGGCTCGTCGCCGCCTCCCCGGCGGCTGCGGCGACCCCGCAGATCCGCGACATCAGCCGCTTCGCCTGCAATCCCTCCTCGGTGCCCGACGCCGCGTTCGCCGACGTGCAGTCGGGGAGCACGTTCGACGCGGCGATCCGCTGCCTCGCCGGCTACGGCATCACGCAGGGGTTCACCGACGGCACCTACCGGCCGACGCAGCCGGTGATCCGGGCCGACATGGCGCTGTTCGTCTACCGGCTCGGGCAAATGTCCGGCGCGACGTTCGACACGTCACCGGCCGGGTTCACCGACATCGGCAACCTGCCGCAGCCGCAGCAGGACGCGATCAACGCGCTGGCCCACAAGCTCGTCGTGAAGGGCGAGACCTCGACCCGCTACGTGCCCGGCGGCCAGGTGACCCGCGGGCAGATGGCGGCCTTCCTCAACCGGCTCGAGGCCAAGGTCATCGGCACCAGCGGCTTCCCGGTGTCCGGCACCTACTTCAGCGACATCGCGGGCAGCGTCTTCGCCGACGACATCAACGCGATCGCTTCGGTGGGCATCACCGGCGGCATCAACGGCACGCAGTACGCGCCCGACGCCTCCGTCACGCGCGACCAGATGGCGGCGTTCCTCACCCGTGACGTCGACGCCAACGTCGACTTCGGCCAGCTGCCGTCGAAGTTCCCGGCGGGCAACGAGTCGTTCACCGCCAAGCCGAGCGCCGAGCAGGCGCAGGACTTCAGCAAGCAGACCACCTACACGGTCGGCGTCGACCGGGCGGCGACCGTGAGCATCGCGCTGCTGCCCGCCGGCCAGGTCAGCCGCGACGGCAGCACGGGTGCCGTGACGTTCTCCTCGACCACGCCGATCGCCTCGGGCGGCTCCGCGTCGATCGAGTCGGTCAACGGCACTGCCACCGGCGCCACCGCTGGTGGCAGCAGCGCCAAGACGCAGGTCGACGGCGTCAAGCCCAGCAACGGCCAGGTGACCTTCGCGGTCAACGCCACCGCGCTCAACGACATCGTCCCGGTGGTGTGGGCCGACCTGCCCGCCGCCAGCAGCAACAAGGCCGACACCAAGCTCGACACGGCGCCCGGCGGCTTCGCGACCGAGCCGTTCGTCGCGGCCGGCCAGGTCGACTACGTCCCCGCGCAGGCGGCGACGAGCGCGTCGGCCGCCAGCGTCACCGTCGTCAGCGACCCCGACGCGGTCAACCCGCGCATCGGCTACTTCGTCGCGACCAGCGGCGGCCTCGGCCCGATCGGGCAGACCACCGCGACCTACTACTTCAACGGGCCCAACGACAAGTTCGGCTACCAGGGCGACCCCGGCAAGCTGCCGAGCCGCTCGGCCTTCCAGTCGCTGCTCACCCCGGGTGACGTCGTCCAGGTCACCTACAACCAGGACCCGTCCAAGGGCTCGGTCTTCAACGTGACGACCGACACCGTGCCCCCGGCCAGCAATGTGCAGGCCACCGCGGGCGATTTCGGTGGCGGGCCGGCCAAGACCGACGTGCAGCTGACGTGGACGGCCTCGCCGCAGGCCGACGCGGTCTACGACATCTACCGCGACGCCAACGGCAACGGCACCGCCGACTCCGGCGAGCTGGCGAAGCAGGGCGCGACCGGCGCGTCGGTCACGCTGTTCGGCCAGCCGACGGGCACCTACGACTACCTGATCGTGGCGCGCGGCGGGGTCTCCGGGTCGACCAGCAGCGCGGCGGCGAGCAACAACGTCACGCTGCCCGTGCCGCTGCCGCAGACCCTCGCCAACGGAGCGGTGCTCCAGGTCGACAACCCGTTCACCGGCAAGGCCGACAACGGTGACCAGTGGACGCTCTACTTCAACCAGCCGGTGCAGGTCGGCTCGTCGCCGCAGATCCAGGTGACCGACAGCGCCGGCAAGACCGGGCTCATCACCAACAGCGTCGCGAGCTTCAAGGTCGACCCGCAGGCCAGCGGCCTGTCGGCGGCCGGCGAGATCCTGCACGTGACGCTGCTCAAGCCGGCCCTCGCCAGCGACGGTTCGGCGACGTTGTCCTACCCGCTGACGATCACCGGTGCCACCGGCATCACCGATGCCGCGGGCAACAACTGGGACGTCGCGCACAGCGGCGACAAGGCGATCGACGCCGGGGCCTACCTGTTCCAGGACGACGCCCACGTCGGGGACAGCACGTTCACGATCGTCTGGAACCAACCGATGTCCGACGACGCCGGCACGGCGCAGAGCTACACCTACTCCAAGGGGTTGGTGCAGAGCGCCGTCCTGCAGGCCGACCACCGGTCCGTGGTGATCACGATCTCGGGCAGCATGGCGAAGGGCGACACGATCGGGGTCAACCCGCTCTCGCCGCCGCACGACGCGGGTGGTGCGGCTGCCCCGTCGCAGACCTACACGCTCAACGGCTGAGCCGACCGAGAAGGCGCCCCGACCGTCCGGCCGGGGCGCCTTCACCTGTCCGGCCGGCGCGGTGCGCACCAGCTGCCCGCTCAGCCTGCTTTGTCGTTCGCGACCTTGGTGCGGGAGAATGACCAGCTACGACAGAAGATTGACCCTGGGGCCCGCACCGGCCCCGCAGCACGGACACGCCACGACCGAGGGGAGCCAGCATGGCGGCCATGAAGCCGCGGACGGGCGACGGCCCGATGGAGGTCACCAAGGAGGGCCGCGGCATCGTCATGCGTGTGCCGCTCGAGGGCGGCGGCCGGCTCGTTGTCGAGCTGTCCGCCGACGAAGCCGAGGAGCTCGGCAGCCAGCTGAAGGCCGTCGGCAGCTGACCACTGCCTCTCCGCCTCTGTGGGGATCCGCGGATCCCCACAGAGGCGGGGAAGCCGGAGGCCTCGGGTGAGCCCCGGCCGGTCCGATCGGCGCGGTCTGCGAGGCTGGGCCCGTGGCTGCTGACCCCCGACCCGTCGTCGAGCTCACCGACCGCATCAACGGCGCCGCGGCCCTCGCCGTACCGATCCGCCCCGGTGACGACGGTCCCGTCATCGCCGCCCGTGCGGACGAGGTCCGCGCGCTCCTCCCGGACGCCGACCTGCTCGACGTCGTACGCCGAAACAGCGGCAAGGGCGAGGCGGGCGAGGTGCACGTCCTGCCGCTGCTGGGCTCCGGCACCCCTCGCACGCTCTACCTGGTCGGCATCGGCGACGGCTCCCTGCCGGCGCTGCGCAACGCCGCCGCCGCGCTGGTCCGCCGGGCCAAGGACGAGCCGGCGCTCACCAGCGCCCTCGTGCCCGACGGCGATCCGGCACAGGTGACCGCCGTCGCCGAGTCGACCGCGCTGGCGGTCTACACCTTCAGCCAGAAGAGCAAGCCCAAGGCCCGCGCTCTGCAGCGGGTCGAGATCGTGGCGGCGGAGAGCGCCCGGCCCGCGGTCGAGCGCGCGCAGGTCGTCGCGGCGGCGGCGATGCGCTGCCGCGACCTCGTCAACACGCCGAGCCTGCAGAAGACGCCGCAGTGGCTGGCCGAGCAGGCCCGGGAAGCCTGTGCCGACGGCGGCGTCGACGTCCGCATCCGCGACGAGCAGCAGCTGGCGGCCGAGGGCTTCGGTGGCATCCTCGCCGTCGGCATGGGCTCGGTGCGGCCGCCGCGGCTGATCGAGATGAGCTACCGGCCGGCCGGGGCGACGCGGCACGTCGTGCTGGTGGGCAAGGGCATCACGTTCGACAGCGGCGGCCTGTCGATCAAGCCCAACGACAACATGATGTCGATGAAGACCGACATGGCCGGTGGCGCGGCCGTGATCGCCACGATGGCCGCGCTGCAGGCGCTCGGCGTCACCGCCCGCGTCACCGGGCTGGTGCCCGCCGCCGAGAACATGCCTTCCGGCTCGGCCCAGCGTCCCGGCGACGTCATCACCCACTACGGCGGCCGCACGGTCGAGGTGCTCAACACCGACGCGGAGGGGCGGCTCGTGCTGGCGGACGCGCTGGCCTACGCCGACGCGCACCTCGACCCCGACGTCGTCGTCGATCTCGCGACGCTGACCGGCGCGGCCAGCCTCGGGCTGGGCAAGCGGCACGCTGCGCTGTTCACCAGCGGCGAAGACCTCGCCGACGAGCTGGTCGAGGCCGGTGCGGCCGCGGGGGAGCGGCTGTGGCCCATGCCGCTCGTCGAGGACTACCGCGCCTCGCTCGACTCCGATATCGCCGACCTGCGCAACATCGCCGACCCGGCAGCGCACTTCTCCGGCGGGGCGATCGTCGCCGCGCTGTTCCTGCGGGAGTTCACCGGCGGGCGGCGCTGGGCGCACCTCGACATCGCCGGGCCGGCCCGGGCCGAGTCCGACGAGGGCGATGTCACGAAGGGCGGCACCGGCTTCGGCGTACGCACCTTGCTGCGCTGGCTGGCGCCGCCGGCCTGAGCGCGATCTCCCTGCTCACGCGGCAGACCTCGACTTCTCCCTGCAAACACTAGAGATATGGCGCTTCCCGCGGCCGGGGAACAGCCATATCGCCGGTGTTTCGGGGCTATTTCTTGACGGCTGCCAGCACTCCCGAGCCCACCGGCAGCAGCACCGCCTGCAGGCGCTCGTCGTCGCGTACGGTCCGGCCGAGCTCGCGCATCGCCACGGTCTTGGGATCGCGGGCCGACGAGTCGGCCACCCGGTCCCCGAGCAACGCCTGGTCGAAGACCACCACGCCGCCCGGCCTCAGCAGCCGCAACGCCTCGCCCAGGTAGTCGGCGTACTCCGCGCGGTCGCCGTCGCAGAAGACCAGGTCGTAGCCGCCGTCGGCCAGCCGCGGCATCACCTCGAGCGCCCGGCCCGCGATCAGCCTGCAGCGGCCGGCCGCCAGCCCGGCCTCGGTGAACGACTCGCGGGCGAGCCGCTGGTGCTCGCCCTCCACGTCGATGCTCGTGAGGATGCCTTCGGGTGTCATCCCGCGCAGCAGCCAGATCCCCGAGACGCCGGTGCCGGTGCCCACCTCCACGACCGCGCGCGCCTGCAGCACCGTGGCCAGGAAGTGCAGCAGCGCGCCGGTGCCCGGTGTGACCGGTTCGACCCCCATCTCCGCGGACCGCTGGCGAGCCGCCGCGAGCACGTCGTCCTCGGGCCGGAACCCTTCGGTGTAGGCGCGGCTGGCTTCGAGACTCGGTGCGATGACGGCCTCCGGCGGTCACGTCGACGGTGCCCGGGCGCGGGCGTCCACAGCCTAATGGGAACCGTCCGAGCCCCCGTGGCGTTGGCAACGCAGTAGGCCCAGTGGCTCAGCCACGCGCGGCGAGCGGGCGGTGCCCGGCCCCGGGTCGGACAGAGAGGCGGCAAGCGACCACCATGGTCACCACAAGGTTCGCGGTGTCGCCCGACGCGATGCCTGAAGTGGTGACGGGACGGGGAGGCAGGCCGATGCCCGACGAGGCGCGTGGTCGCGACGCCTCCGGCATGCCGTGGACCCCGCCCACGTGGGAGGAGATCGTCCGCGAGCACTCCGCCCGGGTCTACCGGCTGGCCTACCGCCTGTCCGGCAACGCGCACGACGCCGAGGACCTGACCCAGGAGACGTTCATCCGCGTCTTCCGGGCGCTCGACTCCTACACGCCCGGCACGTTCGAGGGCTGGTTGTCGCGGATCACCACCAATCTCTTCCTCGACATGGTGCGCCGCCGCCAGCGGATCCGCTTCGACGCGCTCGCCGACGACGCCGCCGACCGGTTGGCCGGCCTCGACCCGACCCCCGACCGGGTCTACGACGAGCGCCACTTCGACGCGGACGTGCAGGCCGCGCTCGACGCCCTGCCGCCGGAGTTCCGCGCCGCGGTCGTGCTCTGCGACATCGAGGGGCTGTCCTACGAGGAGATCGCGGCCACCCTCGACGTGAAGCTCGGCACGATCCGCAGCCGCATCCACCGTGGCCGCGCCCAGCTGCGCGCGGCGCTCGCCGACCGTGCGCCCCAGCGGCGCGACACCGATGCCGAAGACGGGGGTCCTTCCCTTGGGGGCTCGAGAGATGGGGGTGCGTGATGCGCCATCTCGGAGACCTCACGGCCGCGTTCGTCGACGGTCAGCTCGACGACGCAGGCCGTGAGCGCGCCCTCGCCCACCTGACCGGCTGTGCTGCCTGCCGGGACGAGGTCGAGGCGCAACGGCGGCTCAAGAGCCGCCTCACCGGGCTGCGGGACCCGCAGGTCCCCGGTGACCTGTCGGCCCGCCTGCTCGACCTGCCGGTCCGACGGTCCGACCGGTTGGGGCCCGTGGGTTTTCGCGGCCCGCTCGGGGGGCCCGGCCGCCGACGCCCGCGTTCCCGCTTCGACATCCGCCGGCCGGCCGGCCGTGGTGAGCACCACCGCGTGCGCACGGCGATGGCCGGCGCCGCCTCGATCGTCCTCGGCTCCCTGGTGATCGCGCTCGCCATCGGCTCGCCGAGCAACAACGCGCCGACGATCCGCCCGCCGGTCGACCGCTACCTCTACGAGCACGCCGCCACCACCGACGAGGTCCCCCTGGTCGATCCCGGCGTGGCCGCGGTCAGCGTCTCGTACGCCGGAGTCGGCGGGCCGTGACCTGTGCGTCGCCGGCCCGCCCCGGGGCCGGTCAGAGCCTGCGCGCGCTGGTGGTGGTGGTCGCGTCGTTGACCGCGGTCGCCGGCGTGCTGGGTGGCGCGCTCGCCGCACCGGCGCGGGCCGACGTGTCGCCCAACACCGGGCCGGGCGGCGGCACCGAGCCGACCCAGGCACAGGAGCTGCTCGCCCGGGCGGTCCACGCCGCGCGCGACCTGCCCTACAGCGGTGTGCAGTACATCGTCGCCTGCCCGGGCAGCGGCACCACCAGCGTCGTCGTCGATGTCGCGCACGTCCCCGGTCAGGGATCGCAGATCCACATCCGCGAGACCCCCGACGCGCCCGGCGCCCGGGTGTGGGACGCCGACGGGCAGGGGTCGACCTCCGCTGTCGCCGACCTGGACGCCGGGGCCCTCGGCGTACTCGCGCGTCGCTACCAGCTCACCGCCGACGGCCAGGCGACGGTCGTCGGACGGGTCGCCGACCTCGTGACCGCCAGGCGCGGCGACGGCAGCGTTGCCGGCAGGTTCTGGATCGACCAGGCGACCGGGTTGCTGCTGAGCCGCGAGGTGCTCGACCGCAACGGCCGGCTGGCCCGGGCGAGCTCGTTCGTCAACCTGGCGATCGGCGCGAAGGCGGCCCACCTGGTCAGCGCACCCACCGACTCCGTGCCCGCGCCGTGGGGGCGGCAGGTCGCCCTGGCGTCGGCCCACCGGCTCGTGAAGGACGGCTGGCACGTGCCGACCGAGCTCGACGGCCGCTCCGGCGGCACGATGGAGCTCTTCGACATCCGGCTCGGCCACGACAACGACGGCGACGGCCAGGTGCTGCACCTGTCCTACACCGACGGCCTGTCGACGCTGTCGGTGTTCGAGCAGCGCGGGCACCTCGGCCCGAGCGGTATGCCCGGCTGGCAGTCGACGCGCATGGGCGGCGTCAAGGTCTGGGCCACCGGCGACGCCCCCGAGCAGGTGGTCTGGTCCGGCCGCTCGATGGTCTACACCGTGCTGGCCGACGCGACCCCCGAGCAGCTCTACAGCGCGGTCGCGAGCCTGCCGCACGGTGCCCCGAAGCAGCACTTCATGACACGCTTGTTGCACCGGTTGGACCACGGCCTGCGCAGGCTCGGGTCGTGGCTCAACCCGTTCGACTGAGACGCCCGCGCTGTCGCCGTACGCCGTGACCCCGAGGAACCCGCCGCCGATGACCGACTTCGACCCCCGCGACCCCGCCCGCACCGGCGCGGGCGACGAACCTCCGGCCGCCGGCAGCACCGACCCCGCCGACGCGCCGACCCGGCCGATCGCCGGTTGGCAGCCGGGCGGGCAGTGGCAGCACCCGGGGTGGACCACCCCGCAGGCGCACGACACGACAGTGTTCCCGACCGATGTGATCTTCGATTCGCGGCGCGGTGACGAGCATCGCCCGCGGCGGTCGATGGCCGAGCGGCTGCACCTGACCGGTATCCCGCGGATGCTCCTGGTCGCCGTCGCGATCGCCGCGCTCGTCGGCGGCGTGGTCGGCGCGGCGCTCGCCGTGCTCGCGACCGGCGGTACGTCGTCGGACAACGGCAACCAGGCGCTGGGGGCCCTCTCGGCCCCGCCCGCGCAGCGGCAGAACGCTCGGCCGCCCGGTTCGGTCGCGGCCGTCGCCGCGGAGGTCTTGCCCAGCGTCGTCTCGGTCAACGTCCAGTCCGGTACGTCGGGGGACACCGGCTCCGGAGTCGTGCTTAGCCGTGACGGTTACGTGCTGACCAACAACCACGTGATCTCCTCGGCCGCCGACGGCCAGGGGCAGATCACGGTGCAGCTCTACAACCGGCCGGGGCAGGACGTGCCGGCGCGCATCATCGGCCGCGACCCGCAGTCCGACCTCGCGGTCATCAAGGTGCAGGGGGTCGACGACCTCAAGCCGGCGCGGCTGGGAAACTCCAGCGGCCTCGTCGTCGGCGACCCGGTGATCGCGGTCGGCTCGCCGCTCGGGCTCGCCGGCACCGTCACCTCGGGCATCATCAGCGCCAAGGACCGCCCGGTGCGCGCGAGCGGCGAGGGCACTGACACCGACGCGGTCATCGACGCCCTCCAGACCGACGCGGCCATCAACCCCGGGAACTCGGGCGGCCCGCTGGTCTCCGCCGACGACGGCTCGGTCGTCGGGATCAACTCGGCGATCGCCACCCTGGGGTCCGACTCGATCTTCGGCGGCGGCGGCCAGTCAGGCTCGATCGGCCTCGGGTTCGCCATCCCGATCGACTACGCGCGCTCGATCGCCGAGGAGCTCATCAAGACCGGCAAGGCCAGCCACCCGGTGATCGGCGTCCAGGCCAACACACTCACCGACAGCCAGAGCGCCCAGATCGCCGGGAGCAAGCCGGGGGCCTACGTCGACGTCGTGGTCAAGGGCAGCCCCGCCGACCGGGCCGGCCTGCAGCCGGGCGACATCATCGTGGCGGTCAACGGCACCCGGGTCACCTCGGTCGACGAGCTGATCGTCGAGACCCGCAAGCACAAGGTCGGTGACTCGGTGCAGGTCACCTACCTTCGCGGTGGTACCCAGCACACGGTCACGATGACTCTCGCGAGCGACGACAAGGTCGGCTAAGCGGCACGCTCGGCATCGACGCCGGCTTCGTTCTCGGTCGCTTGTGTGCCCTCCGGGCACACGGCGCTCCCTGCGGCCTTGCCGGCGCCGCGCCGACCGCGCCGCCTGGGCAGCCTCGGCATCGGCGCCGGCGGCGATTTCGCTCGCCTGCCATCGTCCCATTACGGTTCCCGTCGGCCCGCCTCCCGGCGTACCGTGACACGAGTCGGCAGGTTGCCGGCGCACCCGCGGATCTGGTGAGGCGCAGTGTTCGGTGACGTGGGCTGGGCGGAGATCCTCCTGCTGGCACTCGTCGGGCTGTTCATCTTCGGCCCCGACCGGCTGCCCAAGGTGGCCTCCGACGCAGCCAAGCAGATCCGAGCCCTGCGGCAGATGGCCCGCGACGCGACCCGCGACCTGCGGGCGGAGATGGACCCAGGGCTCCAGGAGGAGTTCGCCAGCCTGGCGGAGCTGCACCCCCGACGGTTCATGTCGTCGCTCATGGACGACGACGCACCGGGCGGGGTGCCCGCGCCGCGGCCCGCGCCCGTGCTGCAGTACGGCGAGAGCCCGCCCTACGACGTCGACGCGACCTGATCCACGCGCCGTCCCGGCGGGGTCCGCGCCGTCGGCGTACCAGGTCGCTCCCACGCGCCCGCCGGCGACCGGTTTTCCCGCCGTACCATGAGCGGTGATGAGCGAAATCCCGAGCACCGAGGCCGTCCGGGCCGCGCTGGCGACGGTCAACGACCCAGAGCTGCACAAGCCGATCACCGAGCTCGGCATGGTCAAGTCGGTCGACGTGGCCGGGGACGGCGCCGTGCGGGTGTCGGTCTACCTGACCACGGCCGGCTGCCCGCTGCGTGACCGCATCACCCGCGACGTCACCGCCGCGGTGTCCAAGGTCCCCGGCGTCACGGGCGTCGCGGTGGACCTCGACGTCATGAGCGACGAGCAGCGCACCGCCCTGCGCCAGCAGCTGCGCGGCGGGGAGGCGGCGCGGGAGATCCCGTTCGCCAAGGCCGGCTCGCTCACCCGTGTCTACGGCATCGCCAGCGGCAAGGGCGGGGTCGGCAAGTCGTCGGTCACGGTCAACCTCGCGGTCGCGATGGCGCTCGACGGGCTGAAGGTCGGCGTCGTCGACGCGGACATCTACGGGCACTCGATCCCGCGGATGCTCGGTCTCACCCAGGCGGCCCCAACGCAGGTCGGGGAGGGCATGATCCTGCCGCCCGAGACCGACCTCGGCATCAAGGTCATGTCGATCGGGATGTTCACCGGCGGCAAGCCGGTCACCTGGCGCGGCCCGATGCTGCACCGGGCGCTCGAGCAGTTCCTCGCCGACGTCTACTGGGGCGACCTCGACGTACTCCTCCTCGACCTGCCCCCCGGCACCGGCGACGTCGCGATCTCACTCGCGCAGCTGATCCCGGGCTCCGAGGTCGTCGTCGTCACCACCCCGCAGCAGGCCGCCCGCGAGGTGGCCGAGCGCGCGGGCACCGTGGCGCTCGCGCTGCACCAGCACATCGCCGGCGTCGTCGAGAACATGGCCGGCCTGCCCTGCCCGCACTGCGGCGAGATGGTCGACGTGTTCGGCACCGGCGGCGGCGCGTCGGTTGCCGAGGCCCTGTCGCGTACGACGGGAGCCCCCGTCCCCGTCCTGGGCTCGGTGCCGATCGACGTGCGGCTGCGTGAGGGCGGCGACGCCGGTACGCCGATCGTGCAGAGCGACCCGGCTTCCCCCTCGGCCGTCGCCCTGCTCGACATCGCGGCGACGCTCGGCAAGCGGGCGCGTGGCCTCGCCGGCCGCCCGCTGAACCTGACGCCGGTCAGCCGCTAGCTCCGCCGGCGATTCAGCGGGAGCGCTTGAGCAGCGCGGTGATCCGCTCCTCGAGCAGGTCGGGCTCGATCGGTTTCGCCAGGTAGTCGTCCGCGCCGGCCGCGAGTGCCGCCGCCTCCTGGTCGGCCGACGCCGCGCTGCTGGTCACGGCCACCGGCAGGTGGGCCGTCGCGGGTGATGCCCGCAGCAGGCGCACGACCTCGAGACCGGGACGCTCGGCGTCGACGAGCACCCCCTGGTAGTCGGCCCCCGCCAGGTGCGCGAGCGCCTCGGAGACGGTGCCGACCGCGTGCACGTCGACGACGCCGGCAAGCGTGGTGGTGACGTAGGAGCGGGTGGCCCGGTCGTCGTCGACCACCAGCAGCCGGGTCGCCTCGCGCGGTCGGGCGGGCGTCACCACGGCTCGCGGTGTCGTCGGCGCCTCGGTGCGGCACCACGGGCACATGATCCACTCGGGGTCGAGCGGCCGGGCGCAGCTCTCGCAGTGGCCCCGGTTGACGGCGGTGCCGCACCAGGGGCAGACCACCATGTCCTCGGCCAGCCCGCGTTCGCACGAGGGGCAGTGCGCGCCGCCGGTGGAGTCGACGTGGGTGACCCGCAGCACCTCGTCGTACGTCGTGATGCCCGCCCGGGCCTTGGCCAGCGCCGACCCGCGCAGGGTCGTCATGCCGGCCGAGCGCGCGGCGGCCGCGACCGCGGCCTCGGTCGGGGAGTTGAGCAGCACCGAGCGCAGGTGCGCGGTGACCGGCAGCATCTCGTAGACGCCGACCCGCCCGCGGTAACCCGTGCCGCCGCAGTGCGTGCACCCGCGGCCCTTGCGCGGCGTCGCGCCCTCGAGGTCGTCGGGGGTGAGCCCGAGCCCGGTGATCGTGCGCGCGGCCGGCGTGTAGGGCTCGGAGCACTGGTCGCAGACCCGGCGCACCAGCCGCTGCGCCACGACCAGCGACAGCGACGAGGCGACGAGGAACGGCTCGACCCCCATGTCGACGAGCCGGGTCAGTGCCGCGGGCGCGCTGTTGGTGTGCAGGGTGGTGAGCACGAGGTGGCCGGTCAGCGCCGACTCGAGCGCGAGCTTCGCGGTCTCGGTGTCGCGGACCTCGCCGACCAGGATGATGTCGGGGTCCTGGCGCAGGATCGAGCGCAGCCCGCGGGCGAACGTCAGCCCGGCCCGCTCGTGCACCTGCGTCTGGGTGATGCCGGCGAGCTGGATCTCGACCGGGTCCTCGAGCGTGACGATGTTGCGCTCGGCCGACCGGATCTCGTGGATCGCGCTGTAGAGCGTGTTGGTCTTGCCGGAGCCGGTCGGGCCGGTGATCAGCACCAGACCCTGCGGGGCGGCGAGCGTGCCGAGCAGGATCCCCAGCTGGTCCTCGTCGAGGCCGAGCGCGGCGAGCTTGGCGACCCGGTCGGCGCGGGCGAGCAGCCGGATGACGACCTTCTCGCCGTGCATGCTCGGCAGCGTGCTGACACGGGTGTCGAGCAGCGCGCCGTCGACGGAGAGGCGGGCGCGCCCGTCCTGGGGCACCCGGCGCTCGGCGATGTCGAGGCTCGACATGACCTTGATGCGGCTGACGACGCCGGCGGCCGCCGAGCGGGGCACGGTCATGACGTCGCGCAGCAGGCCGTCGATGCGGTAGCGGATCTTCATCTCCGCCGCGCCCGGCTCGACGTGGATGTCGCTCGCGCCGGCGCGCACGGCGTCGGCGAGCATGGCGTTGACGAGGCGTACGACGGGGGCGTTGTCCGCCATCGGGTCGCCGAGGTCGTCGTCCTCCTCCTCGGCGGCGTCCTCGAACATCGTCGCGACGTCGGACGAGTCCTCCGACAGCGACCAGGAGCGCGCGATGTGGTCGCGCAGCTGCGACTCGGTCGTGACGACGACCGTGATGTCGGCGGCCTTGGTGTAGAGGCGTACGTCGTCGAGCGCGACCACGTTGGTCGGGTCGGCCGACGCGACGATGAGCCCGCCCGCCTCGGTGCGGGCGATCGGCAGCAGCATGTGCCGCTGCGCGACCGTGCGTGGCAGCGTGCGGGTGATCTCGGGCGCGAGCGGGATGGTGCCGAGGTCGACGAGCTGTAGACCGAGGGCGCCGGCCAGCGCGTCGGCGACCTGGGTCTCGGTCGCGAACCCGGCCTGCACGACGACCGCGCCGAGCCGCCGGCGCCGCTCACCGGGCGCGACGTCGCGCTGGATCGCGAGCGCCTCCTCCAGCTGGTCGGGGGTGATCGCGCCGTGCTCCACCAGCACCTCGCCGAGCCGCCGGCGGCGGGGGCTGAAGCGGGGTGCGGCAACGGACGCCTCGACGATCTCGTCGGCGCGCAGCATGCTCACCATCTGGCCATCGGCTCCGGGCGGCCAGGAGTGAAGTATCAGGACGGACTAGGTCGCTCCCGCCCATTGTCACTAGCCGGGAGGACCTCGCCGCGTGCGGTGGACTCGTCGAGCGGCCTGCGGTCGCCGTCGAGCTCCTCGAGCAGGCGCTGCAGCTCGCTGCGCAGGAAGTCACGGGTGGCCACCTCGCCGAGCGCCACCCGCAGCGCGGCCACCTCACGGGTGAGGTACTCGGTGTCGGCGATGCTGCGCTCGTTGCGGGCCCGGTCCTCCTCCAGCGACACCCGGTCGCGGTCGGCCTGGCGGTTCTGCGCGAGCAGGATCAGCGGGGCGGCGTAGGACGCCTGCAACGACAGCAGCAGGGTCAGCAGCGTGTAGTTGAGCGACTTCGGGTCGAACTGGTAGCGGCTCGGACCCCAGGTGTTCCAGCCGAGCCAGATGATGATGAAGCCGGTCATGTAGACGAGGAACCGCGCGGTGCCCAGGAACCGCGCGAACGTCTCCGCGACCTTGCCGAACGACTCCGGGTCGTAGGACGGCATCTCGAACAGCCGGCGCTGCCCCAGCGGGACGTCGAGGCGCCGGCCGCTGTCGCGCCGGCTCTCACGCGCCACGAGCGACCCCCCCGGTCTTGCCGGGGACGTCCCGCCAGTTGGCGGGCAGCAGGTGGTCGAGCACATCGTCGACGGTGACCGCGCCGAGGAGGTGGTCGTCCTCGTCGACGACGGGCACGGCGACGAGGTTGTAGGTCGCCAGGTAGCTGGTGACCTCCGAGAGCGGGCACTCGGGGCGCAGCGGGTCGATGTCGCTGTCGATCACGCCGGCGACCAGCGACCCGGGCAGCTCGCGCAGCAGCCGCTGGATGTGCGCGATGCCGAGGTACTTGCCGGTCGGTGTCTCCGTCGGCGGGCGGCAGACGTAGACCTGGCTGGCCAGCGCGGGGGTCAGGTCGGGGTCGCGCACCCGGGCGAGCGCCTCGGCGACGGTCGCGTCGGGCGTGAGGACGACCGGCTCGGTGGTCATGAGGCCGCCGGCGCTGTCGTCGGAGTAGGTCAGCAGCCGGCGGACCGGCTCGGCCTCGTCGGGCTCCATGAGCTGCAGCAGCCGCTCGCGCTCCGACTCGGGCAGCTCGGCCAGCAGGTCGGCCGCGTCGTCGGGCGCCATCGCCTCGAGCACGTCGCTGACCCGCTCGTCGGGCAGCTTCTCGAGGATCTCGACCTGGTCGTCCTCGGGCATCTCCTCGAGCACGTGCGCGAGCCGGTCGACGTCGAGCGCCGCGGCCACCTCGGCCCGCCGCTTGGGCGACAGCTC
Source organism: Mycobacteriales bacterium (assembly GCA_035690485.1). Classification (NCBI taxonomy): domain Bacteria; kingdom Bacillati; phylum Actinomycetota; class Actinomycetes; order Mycobacteriales; species Mycobacteriales bacterium. The sequence continues at coordinate 26,983 of DASSKL010000091.1, forward strand.
GTGCAGCATGCTCGCCAGGTCGGCCGGGCGCAGCTGCGCGAACGCCGCGAGCAGGTTGGCCGCTCCCTGGTCGTCCTCGGCCAGCGAGAAGCCGGTCACGGCGTCCCAGTCGACGGTCATCAGCTGTCCGCGCCGGCGCAGCCCGGTGGAGCGGCGTACGGCGACCTTCGTGACCAGCCAGTCGCGGGTGCGGGCCTGCTCCATGGCCACGTCGACGACGGTCACCGAGGTGCCGTCCTCGACCATGTCGACCTTGCGGTCGAGCAGCTCGGCGAGCGCGAGGGTCTCGCCGGGGCGCTTCTCGAACCGGCGCAGGTTGATCGACCCGGTGATGATGACCGCGCTGGCGTCCATCGTCGTGATGCGGCCCATCGGCACGAACACCCGCCGGCGGGGCTGGACCTCGACGACCAGCCCGAGCACCCGCGGGGGCTGCCGGCCGATGCGCAGCGCGACCACGGCGTCGCGGACCCGGCCGACCTGGTCGCCGTCCGGGCCGAGGACGGTCAGGTCGGCCAACCGGGCCAGGAAGACCCTGGTCGGAGCGCCGGTGACCATGGGCTGAGGCTACCGCCGTGGGCGCCTCCGACCCGGCAGGCGACGACGTGACGCCGGGCGCTCGCAGGGCTCGCTAGGGTCCCTGCTCATGGGCATCCTGGAACGGTTCCGCCTCGAGGGGAAGGTCGCCGTCGTGACCGGCGCGTCGTCGGGGCTCGGTGTGGCGTTCGCGCAGGCGCTGGCGGAGGCGGGCGCCGACGTGGCGCTGGGTGCCCGCCGGGTCGAGCGGCTCGAGGAGACCAAGCGCCTCGTCGAGGCGGCCGGCCGGCGCGCGATCACCGTGGCGACCGACGTCAGCAAGCCCGACGACTGCACCCGGCTGGTCCAGCAGGCGGTCGAGCAGCTCGGCGGCGTCGACATCCTCGTCAACAACGCCGGGATCGGTACTGCGGCGCCGGCCACCCGCGAGACGCCCGAGCAGTTCCGCGACGTCGTCGACGTCAACCTCAACGGCGCCTACTGGATGTGCCAGGCCTTCGGCCGCGCGGCCGGGAACGGCGGGTCGATCGTCAACATCGGCAGCGTGCTCGGCAGCACGACCGCGGGGCTGCCGCAGGCCGCCTACTCCGCCACCAAGGCCGCGCTGATCGGGCTGACCCGCGACCTTGCCGTGCAGTGGACCGGCCGCAAGGGCATCCGGGTCAACTGCCTCGCGCCCGGCTTCTTCCCGTCGGAGATGACCGCGCAGTACGTCCCCGGCTACCTCGAGTCGGTGCTGCCGCGCATCGCGACGGGGCGCATGGGCGAGCTCGAGGAGTGCGCCGCCGCGGTGGTCTTCCTCGCAAGCGACGCGGCGTCGTACATCACCGGCACCGTCCTCACCGTCGACGGCGGCGTCCTCGCCACGTAAGCCTGGTTTCTCGCCGTTGCGGGGAGCGATTCGGGTCATCCGTTCGTTCAGCGCGCCAAGGCATTTGGTCACCCGAGGTTGCACGCCCTGCCCGCTACCCTGAGCGGGAGTCGCAGGAGGCACATGTGAGCAGCAGTACGCCGCGCGCCGGCAAGAAGCCCGATCGCGCGACGAAGGCCAAGATCGCCGAGCAGCGGGCCAGGCAGCGCCGGGCCGACCGGCGCCGCCGCATCCTCACGGTCGTCGGCAGCGTCATCGGCGTCGCCGCGATCGTCGGCGCGCTCGTCGCGATCAAGGTCACGCACAACGGCAGCAGTGGCTCGAGCACCGCGGTCGCGGTCAGCCCGGCCCCGGCCGCCGTGGTCGACAAGGTGACCGGCGTGCCCACGGCCGTGCTGAGCAGCGTCGGCGCCGGCGCCGTCAAGTCGCTGCCGCAGCCGATCCAGGGCGACAAGCTGACCAAGGACGGCAAGCCCGAGGTCCTCTACGTCGGGGCGGAGTACTGCCCGTTCTGCGGCGGCGAGCGGTGGGCCTTGATCAACGCGCTGTCACGCTTCGGCACGTTCGACAACCTGAAGATCACCCAGTCGGCGAAGAACGACAGCCCCTCCGACATCCACACGTTCTCGTTCCGCGACGCGAAGTACACCAGCGACTACGTGGCCTTCACCGGCGTGGAGACCCAGACGAGCGACACCGCGGCCGGCCCGCCTGCCCCGCTGCACAAGCTCACGAAGGCGCAGCAGGCGCTCTACACGAAGTACAACACCGGCGGCGGCATCCCGTTCCTCGACTTCGCCAACCAGTACGCCTCCAGCGGCGCGTCGTTCGACGTGTCGGGGCTGCAGGGGATGACGTGGCAGCAGATCGCCGACCAGCTCGACCAGCCCAACTCCGACGTGGCCAAGGGCATCGTCGGGGCGGCCAACGCGCTGACCGCGACGATCTGCAAGATCACTGACAACAACCCGGGCGACGTCTGCAACACCCCGACGATCACCGCCCTGCAGAAGCAGCTCAGCACCAAGAAGTGAGCTGACGTGGCCGCGATCGGGACACCGGGGCGCACGGCGACCGCCGTCGCCGACGACGGCTGGCGGCCACCCCGGTGGGCCTGGCCGGTCACGCTGCTGCTCGCGCTGGTCGGCCTCGGGATCTCCGCCTACCTGACCGACGCGCACTACAACTCGTCGGTCGTGCTCGCCTGCCCCGACACCGGCGTCGTCAACTGCGCCAAGGTCACCAGCAGCGGCGAGTCGATGATCTTCGGGGTGATCCCGGTCGCGGTCACCGGCCTCGGCTACTACCTCGTCGTGACGGTCGCGATGCTGCCCCAGCTGTGGCGCAACACGTCGCCGCTGGTCCGCTGGGGCCGGCTCGGTCTGATGGTCGCCGGCATGGGCATGGTCATCTACCTCGTCTTCGCCGAGCTGTTCCTCATCGACGCGATCTGCCTCTACTGCACGGCCGTGCACGCCATCACGTTCCTGCTGCTCGCCACCGTCGCGATCGCGACCGTGTGGACGCCGCTCGACGACGTCGATGACGACGAGGACCACGACGAGGAGCTCGCGGAGGCCGGGCCGGCCTAGTGCCCCAGCCCGCCCTGGTGCCTGCCGCGCCTCCCGAGGCGGTGCACGCCCCGCCGCCGGTCGACGCGGCGCTCATGGTCGTCGCGCTGGCGGCGGTCTCCACGTCGGGCCCGCTGATCGCCGCCACCGCTGCACCCGCGCTGGCCATCGCCTTCTGGCGCAACGCGATGGCCAGCGGTGTGCTCGTGCCCTGGTCGCTGGCGCGGGGCGCGCTGCGCGGGCTCGAGGGCCGCGAGCGGCGGCTGATCGCGCTGGCAGGCGCGCTGCTCGCGGCGCACTTCGCCACCTGGGTACCGAGCGTGACGATGACCTCGGTCGCCTCCGCGACGGCGCTGGTCGCCACGCAACCGATCTGGGCTGCTCTCATCGCCCGCCGGCAGGGTGCGCGCGTCCCGACCCGCGCCTGGGTCGGCATCGCGGTCGCCGTGCTCGGCGCCGCGGTCGTCACCGGCGTCGACGTGACCGTGTCGGCCCGCGCGCTGGCCGGCGACGGCCTCGCGCTGGCGGGGGCCGTCTTCGCCGCGGCCTACGTCACCGCCGGCGGCATGGCGCGGCGGACGGTCTCCACGACGGCCTACACGACGGTCTGCTACCTCGTCGCCGCGCTGTTGCTGCTGGTCATGGCGGCCGCGCACCGCGACGCGCTCGCCGGCTACCCGCCGGAGGCGTGGGCCAAGCTGGCCGCGCTGACCGTCGGCGCGCAGCTGCTCGGCCACTCGGTGTTCAACCGGGTGCTGCGTACGACGAGTGCCACTGTCGTCTCGGTGTCGATCCTGTTCGAGGTGCCGGGCGCCGCCCTGATCGCCGGGTTGTGGCTGGGGCAGCGCCCGCCCGCGGGCGTGTGGCCCGGGCTCGTCCTGCTGGTCACCGGCGTCGCCCTCGTCGTCACGTCCCGCCGAACCCGCTCGGTAGCATCCGTGCAGTGACCGCCGCCTCCCGCCCGTTCCGTTCCCGCCGCTCGTGCCTCGCCGTGCCCGGCAGCAGCGTCAAGATGCTGGACAAGGCCCAGGGCCTGCCCGCCGACATGGTGTTCCTCGACCTCGAGGACGCCGTGGCGCCGCTGGCCAAGGAGGAGGCCCGCAAGAACATCGTCGCTGCGCTGAACGACGGTGACTGGGGCGGCAAGGTCCGCGTCGTACGCGTCAACGACCTGACGACGAAGTGGACCTATCGCGACGTCATCGAGGTCGTCGAGGGGGCCGGCGCCAACCTCGACTGCCTGATGCTGCCCAAGGTCGCGGACGCCTCGCACGTCGTCTGGCTCGACCTGCTGCTCACGCAGGTCGAGAAAACCATGGGCTTCGAGCGGCGCATCGGCATCGAGGCGCAGATCGAGACCGCCGAGGGCTTGGTCAACGTCGACGAGATCGCCCGCGCCTCAGACCGGATCGAGACCGTCATCTTCGGCCCGGCCGACTTCATGGCGTCGATCAACATGCCGTCGTTGGTCGTCGGCGGGCTCAACCCCGACTACCCGGCCGACCCCTACCACTACATCCTCATGCGGATCCTCATGGCCGCTCGGATGGTCGGCGCGCAGGCGATCGACGGCCCGTTCCTGCAGATCAAGGACGTCGAGGGCTACAAGGAGGTCGCCCGCCGCTCGCAGGCCCTCGGCTTCGACGGCAAGTGGGTGCTGCACCCGGGGCAGATCGACGCGGCCAACGAGGTCTACTCGCCGAAGCAGGACGACTACGACCACGCCGAGCTGATCCTCGAGGCCTACGAGTGGTACACCTCGGAGGCCGGCGGCAAGCGCGGCGCCGCGATGCTCGGCGACGAGATGATCGACGAGGCGTCCCGCAAGATGGCGCTCGTCATCGCGGGCAAGGGCCGGGCCGCCGGCATGGCCCGGACGCAGTCGTTCCAGCCTCCGGAGTAGCCCGTGACGCTCCCGATCCCCGGTCAGAAGCTCGCCGAGGACCTGCGTGCCGGCGGCTTCCGCAGGTTCATCCTGCGCGGCAACGTCGTCGACCTCGCGATCGGCATCGTGATCGGCGCGGCGTTCAAGTCGGTCATCGACGCGCTGGTCGCCGACTTCATCACGCCGCTGGTCAACATCGCGCTGCCGCACAACACGGCGTTCGCCGACAGGTACGTGACCTTCCTCGGCTCGAAGTTCGGCTGGGGCAACTTCGTCAACCAGGTGCTGTCGTTCGTCATCCTCGCCGCGGTCGTCTACTACTTCGTCATGGTGCCGGTCAACATCCTGATGGAGCGGTTCAAGACCGAGCCCGACGTCACGACGCCGACCCGCGACTGCCCCGAGTGCCGCAGCGCGATCCCGGCCGACGCCACCCGCTGCGCCTTCTGCACCGTTGAGGTGCCGCCCGTCGACGAGCAGGCCACCGCCCGGACGACCTGACGCGGCGGGGATACTCCTGCGCATGGGACGACTGGCGCAGACCGACGGGCTTTCCGACGTACAGCAGGAGATCCTGGCGACGGTCCGGGCGTTCGTCGACAAGGAGATCCTGCCTTACGCCACCGACCTCGAGCACAAGGACGAGTTCCCGCAGGCGATCGTCGACGGGATGGCGGAGATGGGGCTGTTCGGCCTCATGATCCCGGAGGAGTACGGCGGCCTCGGCGAGTCGCTGCTCACCTACGCGCTCGTGGTCGAGGAGCTTTCCCGCGGCTGGATGAGCGTCAGCGGGATCATCAACACGCACTTCATCATGGCCTACCTGCTGCGCCAGCACGGGACGCAGGAGCAGCGCGAGCACTACCTGCCGCGGATGGTCACCGGCGAGATCCGTGGGGCGTTCTCGATGAGCGAGCCGGGCTGCGGCTCCGACGTGTCGGCCATCAAGACCCGCGCGGTGCGCGACGGCGACGACTACGTCGTCAACGGCCAGAAGATGTGGCTGACCAACGGCGCCCGGGCGGCCGTCGTCGCGACGCTGGTCAAGACCGACGAGGGCGCGGACTCGGTCTACCGCAACATGACGACGTTCCTCGTCGACAAGACGCCCGGCTTCGGCGACGCCGGCAACGGCGTCACGATCCCGCCGCGGATCGAGAAGATGGGCTACAAGGGCGTCGAGACGACCGAAATGGTCTTCGACGGCACCCGGCTGCCGGTGACGTCGGTGCTCGGCGGCGCGGAGGGGCTGGGTCGCGGTTTCTACCAGATGATGGACGGCATCGAGGTCGGCCGCGTCAACGTCGCGGCGCGCGGCTGCGGGGTGGCGCTGCGGGCGTTCGAGCTCGGCATCGCCTACGCCCAGCAGCGCGAGACGTTCGGCAAGCCCATCGCCCAGCACCAGGCGATCATGTTCAAGCTCGCCGAGATGGCGACCAAGGTCGAGGCCGCCCACCACATGATGGTGCGCGCCGCCCGCAAGAAGGACTCCGGGCAGCGCAACGACCTCGAGGCCGGCATGGCCAAGTACCTCGCCGCCGAGTACTGCAAGGAGGTCGTCGAGGACTCCCTGCGCATCCACGGCGGCTTCGGCTACACCAAGGAGTACGAGATCGAGCGGCTCTACCGCGAGGCGCCGATGCTGCTGATCGGCGAGGGCACCGCCGAGATCCAGAAGATGATCGTCGGCCGCCGCCTGCTCGAGGACTACAAGCTGCAGACCTGAGGTCCTGCGGCGTACGCCGTGCTGAGAGACTGCCGGCATGCAGTTCGGCCGCTACTTCGAGGAGTTCGAGGTCGGCGCGACGTACAAGCACTGGCCGGGCAAGACGGTCACCGAGTACGACGACCACCTCTTCTGCCTCATCACGATGAACCACCACCCGCTGCACCTCGACGCCAACTACGCGGCGACGACGCAGCAGGGCCGCAACGTCGTGGTGGGCAACTACATCTACTCGCTGCTGCTCGGCATGTCGGTGCCCGACGTGAGCGGCAAGGCGATCGCCAACCTCGAGGTCGAGTCGCTCAAGCACGTGGCTCCGACGTTCCACGGCGACACGATCTACGGCGAGACGACCGTGCTCGACAAGGTGGAGTCGTCGTCCAAGCCCGACCGCGGCATCGTCCACGTCGAGACCCGCGGCCACAACCAGGACGGCACGCTGGTCTGCGTGTTCCGCCGCAAGGTGATGGTGCCGAAACGGTCCGCGGTGACGGACGAGCAGCCGGGCCGCCCCGCCGTCTGACGGGTCCGTCTGACGGGTCCGCCTGGCGGGTTCCGCTGCCGCCGGCTATCCCGGGTATCGGTGGTGGACGCAGGGCAGCAGATTCACCCAGAACGAGGTGGCTGGGTGTCAGAAGACACCCCAGTCGCTCAGCAGTTGGGCTAGCCGCTCGGTCGTCGGGAGCGCGGCCAGCTCATCGCGGGTGACCCAGCGCAGGTCCGCCGCGTCGTCACCGGCCGCGGCCGAGCCGCCGGTCACCCGGCACACGTAGTCGGTGATGGCGTACGTCGCACCGCCCGGGCCCTCCCGCTCGAGCCGGCCGGCCACCGGCCCCACCACGACGTCGAGGCCGGTCTCCTCGCGGATCTCGCGACGCAGCGCGGCCTCGTCGGACTCGCCGGGCTCGAGGCGTCCGCCAGGCACCGTCCACAGGCCCGCCGACGGCTCGTGCCCGCGCTGGATCAGGAGGATCCGTCCGGAATCGTCCACGATGACCGCCCCGACCGCCCGGACCACCGCCATCCCGGCAGGGTATTGACCCCGCGCCGGTCGCCGGGTGACCGTGACGGAGTGCAACCGGAGCCGACCTGCCCGCGCTGCGGCGGTCCGCTGCGCGCGCCGGGTCTGTGGTCGAGCGCGTGGGAGTGCGCGACCCACGGTGCGGTGCACCCGTTCCACGTCCTGCCGCACCCGGGCCGGGAGCCGCTCGAGCACGTCGTGGCGCTGGCGAGGGTGCCGGTGTGGATGCGGTGGCCGATGCCCGCCTCCTGGGTCGTGTCGGGCTTCGGCTACGCCGGCGACGAGCGCACCGGCGCCCGGGCGACGCTGCTCTCGATGAACGGCGCCGGCCCGCTCGGCGGGCCGTGCGAGATGGTCGTCGTGGCCGAGGAGCCGGGCGTCGGGCTCGGCGCCCGCTACGCCGGGCTGCCCGGACCCGACCCGGGTGACGGGTTCGACCAGGGCGCGCCGCACGCGAAGGTGGAGACCCATGGCCACCCGACCGCGCTGTGGGCGCTGGACGGGGTGGACGGCCGCGCGGCGTTCGTCGGCGAGGCGATGGCGCAGTGGTTGTGGGTGGTCGTCTGGCCGGACGCCGCCGGCGTGTTGCTGTACGACGGGCTCGCGCTGGCCGACCTGCGCGAGCGACCGGTCTGCCCCGACGTCGACTTCGCCCCGCTGTCCGACCGGCTGCGCCCGCCCGCTGTCTGATCGCGCATCCACAGCGCGGCGCGTCGGGCTGCCGTTCTGTCGGGGTGGCGAGGCACGATCGCCGCATGACCACGACCGACGTGCGCGCCGACCCGCTGCCCGGCATGCCGCAGCGGTTGTTCACGTGCACCCCGAGCCGGCTGCTCACGTGGTTCGACTGTCCGCGTCGCTACCGCATGACCTACCTCGATCGGCCGCGACCCGCCAAGGGGCCGCCCTGGGCCCACCTCAGCCTCGGCGCCGCCGTGCACGCGGCGATCGCCGCCTGGTGGCACCTGCCGCGGCCGCAGCGCACGGTCGGGTCGGCCGGGCAGCTGCTCGACCGGGCCTGGTCCGCCGACGGGTTCCGTGACGACGAGCAGGCGGAGCGGTGGCGGCTGCGGGCCCGCGAGATGGTGGCGGCCCACGTGAGCGCCCTGGACCCGGCCGACGAGCCGGTGGGGGTGGAGCGCACGGTGGCGTTCCGCACGCAGACGCTGGCGGTGTCAGGCCGGCTCGACCGGCTCGACCGCCGCGGCGAGGAGCTCGTCGTCGTCGACTACAAGACCGGTCGGCGGGTGCCGACGACCGACGAGACCCGCGGCTCGCTGGCGCTCGCCCTCTACGCCCTCGCTGCCGAGCGGGTGCTCCACCGCCGCTGCCGCCGGGTGGAGCTGCACCACCTGCCCAGCGGCGAGGTGGTCGCTCACGAGCACAGCGACGACGCGCTGCAGCGCCACCTGCGACGGGCCGAGGACCTCGCGGCCGACGCGGTGGCCGGGGTCGCGGCGGGCGAGTTCCCCGCCCGGCCCGGTCGCCAGTGCGCGTGGTGCGACTTCGCCGCGCACTGCCCCGAGGGTCGGGCCGCCGGACCGCCCGCCGATCCCTGGTCCGGGCTCGCCGACGAGTTCGCCGAGCCTGAGGTGCTGCCCGAGTAGGCAGTGCGCACTGGCGAGGTCGCCGCGCCGGCACTGCCATGAGAATGTCGACCCATGACTGAGGCGGTGGCATCCGGACGGCTGCGGGTGAGCGCAAAGGCCGACACGTTCACCGAGTCGGTCATCCGCGAGATGACCCGGCTGTGCAACGAGCACGGCGGGGTCAACCTGGCCCAGGGCTTCCCCGACTTCCCGTGCCCGCCCGAGCTCAAGGCCGCCGCCAAGGCCGCGATCGACGCCGACGTCAACCAGTACGCCGTTACCTGGGGCGCGCCGGAGTTCCGAGCCGCCATCGCGGAGAAGGTCGCCCGCACCTATCCCGGCTGGCAGGTCGACCCCGACCGCGACCTGTGCGTCACCTGCGGCTCCACCGAGGCGATGATCGCCACGATGCTCGCCCTCGTCGACCCCGGCGACGAGGTGGTGCTCTTCGAGCCGCACTACGAGAACTACGGGCCCGACACGATCCTGGCCGGCGCCATCCCGCGCTTCGTCCCGCTGCACCGGCCCGACTGGAGCATCGACGAGGCCGAACTGCGGGCGGCCTTCAACGATCGCACCAGGGCGGTCATCGTCAACACGCCGCACAACCCGACCGGCAAGGTCTTCGGTCGCGACGAGCTCGAGCTGATCGCCGACCTCTGCCAGCGGCACGACGCGATCTGCGTCACCGACGAGATCTACGAGCACATCCACTACCTCGGCCCCGGCGGGCACGTGCCACCCGCGACCGTGCCCGGCCTCGAGGACCGGACGGTCACGATCAACGCATTGTCGAAGACCTACGCCGTCACCGGGTGGCGGGTCGGCTGGGCGATCGCGGCGCCGGCGCTGACCGGCGCGATCCGCAAGGTCCACGACTTCCTGACAGTCGGCGCCGCCGCCCCCCTTCAGCAGGGCGGTGTCGCCGCCATGCGGCTGCCCGCGAGCTACTACGACGACCTCGCCGCGGGTTACCGCGAGCGGCGCGACCTGCTCTGCGACGTGCTCGCCGGTGCGGGCTTCCGCTTCCGGGTGCCCGACGGCGCCTACTACGTGCTGTGCGACGCGGCCGGCGTCGACCCCGGCCGCGACGATGTGGCGCTCGCGCACCGGCTCGTCCGTGAGATCGGCGTCGCCACCGTGCCGGGCTCGTCGTTCTACGCCGACCCGGCCGAGGGCCGCGACCAGATCCGCTTCGCCTTCCCGAAGCGGCTGGAGACCCTGCGCGACGCCGGGGAGCGGCTGCGCCGCCTGGGCTGAGAGCGCCGGCTCAGGAGACCGACAGGGCGGCGAGGTCGTACTCCTCGCCGTAGGCCGGGGACAGCCGCGCGTTGCCGACCTTGGCCCCGTGCACGCGGGTGACCTGGCGGTGCAGCAACGGGATCACCGGCACGTCCTGCAGCGCCCGCATGTCGACCTCGGCCCAGGCCTGCTCGGCGGCGGCGGGCACGGTCAGCTTCTCGGCCGCCTCGATGCGGTGGTCGACGTCGTCGCTGGCGTAGTGCGACACGTTGTGGTCGCCGCACGTGCACAGCAGTGGGCGCAGCACGTCGGCCGCGGCGGGCCGGTCGGGCACGAGGTGCACCAGCGTCATGCCGACGGGCTGCTGGCCCGGCTTCGCCAGCTGGACGGTGACCCCGGCCCGCTCCAACGCCGCCATGACCGCACGGCCGCCCGCGGCATCGCCGCTGTCGTCCAGCGTCACGGTGAAGCCGTCGGGATAACCCGCCCGCGACAGCGCCGCCGTCGCCTTGGCCACGTCACCGTCAGCCGGGGCGTGCCAGAGGTCGAACGACCGGTAGGCCGCCAGCGCCGGCGACAGCAGCGTGGTCGCGGGCTCGCCCGCCGCGCGCCCGCCGCGCGCCTCCCGGTAGCCGGCGCGGGAGACCGCGTAGACGAGCGCGGTGCGCACCGCGACGTTGTCGAGCGGCGGCACCGTCGTGTTCAGCGCCAGCGCGTCGACGCCGTCCTCGAAGCCGCGGTCGAGCCGGGCCTTGTCGTCGGCCGTCGCGCCGGCGTCGGCCACGGGCAGCGCGATGCCCAGCGGCACCGCGGTCGCGCCGTCGCCGTCACCGTTGCCGGCGGGCCCGGTCAGGCGGCGTACGACGGAGTCGAGGTCCTGCCCGAGCGCGACCTCGACCCGGTCCGGCAGCGCGGCGCGGATCGGGTCGCTGGCCGCGTCCCACTGCTGGTTGCGTTCGAGGACCAGCCGCTGCCCCGGCTGGTAGTCGGCGACCTGGTAGGGGCCCGATGAGACCGGGTGGGTGTCGAGGTCGTCGCCCTCCGGGACGGGCAGGAACGCCGGCAGTGCCACGACGTCGGGGAAGTCGCCGACCGGCAGGCGCAGGTGGAAGACCACGGTGTCCGGGTCGGGGGTGTCGATCGCGGGGCAGTCGCCGGTCGTCGGCCCGGCGTAGCCCTTGCCGCAGTCGAGCACGTCGGTCAGGTAGGCCGGGGGAGCGCCGAAGGCCGGGGTGAACGCCCGCTCGACCCCGCGGCGCACGTCGGCCGAGGTGATCGCGCTGCCGTCCTGGAAGCGCATGCCGCGCCGGAGGGCGAAGGTCCACGTCTTCGCGTCGTCGCTCGGCCGGCCGGGCGCGGCGGCGAGGTCGGGCACGGCGTGCCGGTCGCTCGCGGTCGCCGGGAACGCCGTCAGCCCTCGGTAGAGCAGCCTGCCCAGGTCGGCCTCCGCCGGCGTGCGCATCCGCTGCGGGTCGAGGTGCCGGATCGCGTCGGTCGCCGCCAGCACCTGGAGCGTGCCGCCGCGATCACCGGTGGCCCGGGTCGACGGACCCGGCTGGGTCGAGGCGGACGACGTGCAGCCGCCGAGCGTCGCGGTGAGCGCGACGACGGTCGCGACGGTCGCCAACGGCCGAGCGATCCGGCGATGACACGGTGCGGGCACGGCTCAGCGCGCTCCGGTGGCGGCGGCGGTCTCGACCTGCTGCCAGAAGCCGGTCAGCACCTCGGCGGTGCGCTCGGTGTTCTCGACCGCCGGCGAGTGGATCGAGTCGGGGATCTCGACGTAGTCGGCGCCCAGCCGGGCCGCCATCTCCTTCTGGACGGCCGGCGGCCAGGCGTCGTCCGCGGCGCCGTGCGCAATCAGCAGCGGCAGCCCGCGGTCGCGCAGCGCGTCGGTGAGATCCGGCTCGCCGACCAGGTCCTGCGCCATCGCGGCCAGCCCCGCCGGGTTGTTGGCGAGGAACCGCACGCCCAGGAACTCCCGCACGTCGGGGGGTGCGGCGATCGCGGCCGGGTCGGTGTTGAGCTGGTCGGCGGCCTGCCACACCGCGGCGACGCCGCCCTGCTCGAGGATCGGTCGCAGGAAACCGAGGGTGTCGGCGGTCGGCGGTGGGATGCCGGCCGGCCCGCTGCCGAGCAAGGTGTAGGACGCCACGCCGGTCAGGCCCGACAGCACCGCCCGCCGGCAGACGAGCCCGCCGAACGAGTGACCCACCAAGTGCGCGGGCGCGCCGTCGCGGACGGTGTCGAACGCGACGGCCACGTCGGCGGCCAGCGCCTCGATCGCGTAGGCGGCCTCGTCGTCGGGGCCGGTCGACTCGTACTGCCCGCGCAGGTCGACCGCCCAGGCCGGGTGACCGGCGGCGGCGAGCAGGGGCAGCAGCGCCTGGAAGTCCTCCTTGCTGCCGGTGAACCCGGGCACCAGCAGCACCGGGGACCGGCGAGGGGCGGCGGCCGGGACGTCGGCGCGCAGCGCCGCGAGGTCGCCAAGGGGCCCCGCGGGGAGCCGGCACGGGTGCACGTTGGCGGCGCGCGCCATCGTCCGCGGAACGCTCAGCGCAGACACCACCTCAGGACAGAGAGAATGCGGCGAAATCGGGCGTTTTTCCCGCGATATGGCCGCGACCGAAGCCTACCTGCCGTTACCCTGGACGTGCGTCCTGAGGCGCGCCCGAAGCGGTGCATCCGAGGCGCGCTCCTCTCCTCCTCGCGAAGCTGGACTGCCGTGCCTGCTGGTGTCGCCCGCGTCATCGCCGTCGCCAACCAGAAGGGCGGGGTCGCGAAGACGACGACCGTCGCTTCGCTCGGGGTCGCCCTGCACGAGCTCGGCCGCCGGGTGCTGCTGGTCGACCTCGACCCCCAGGCGTGCCTGACGTTCTCGCTCGGTCTCGACCCGGAGGCCCTCGAGCTCTCGACGCACGACGTGCTGCTCGGCCGGGTGTCGGCCCGGATGGCCGTGCAGCCGACGGCCGACGGGCCCGACCTCCTGCCGGCCACCATCGACCTCGCCGGCTGCGAGGCGATGCTGCTCACCCGCACCGGCCGCGAGTTCGCCTTGCGCGGCGCCCTCGAGGACCAGCTGTCCGCCTACGACGTCGTGCTGCTCGACTCGCCGCCCTCGCTCGGCGTCATGACGATCAACGTGCTCACGGCTGCCGACGAGGTGATGATCCCGCTGCAGTGCGAGACGCTCTCGCACCGTGGCGTCGGCCAGCTTCTCGACACCGTGCACGAGGTCCAGCGACTCACCAACCGCGACCTGCAAGTCCTCGGGGTCCTTCCGACGTTGTACGACGCGCGCACCACCCACGCCCGCGAGGTGCTTGCCGACGTCACGTCCCGCTACGGGCTCCCGGTGCTCGAGCCGGCGATCGCGAAGTCGGTGCGGTTCGCCGAGGCGCCGGCCGCGGGCCGGTCGGTGCTCAGGACGGCCGGCCGCACGCCGGGCGCGCAGGCCTACCGCGCGCTGGCGCGGACGCTGATGGGCATGCCCGCCGCGGATCCCGCGGTGGTCGTGCCCGAGCCGGGCCCCGAGCCCGCGGTCGTGATCGACCTCGCGCAGGTCCCCCGGTGAGCACGTTCGACCGGGTCCGGCCGCGCACCCCCGACCGCGACGCGTCGCTGCCCTCCGAGCGCGCCGACCTCTCGGGCCGGCGGGCGCTCTTCTCCGACGGCGTAGAGGTGTCGGTCCCCGGCTCCCTCGTCGTCGCCTGCTCGCGCTGCGGTCGGCGTACGGCCGTCGATCCGCTGCGGGCGGTCGCGACGCTGGTCCCGAGCCTGCACCTGTGGCCGTTGCGCCGCCGCTACCCCTCGCTGGTGCGCTGCCCGGCCTGCCACCAGCGCGCGTGGGCGCGCCTGTCGATCCACCTGTAGCGGGGGCCTCGGCTCAGAGGCGGTGCAGGGTCACGTCGGTCAGCCGGCCGTCGGCCGCCGTCGCGGTCAGGTAGGTGTAGTGCGGCTGGCGGCGCCGGTCGGTCGGCGATCCGGGGTTGAGCAGCCGCAGGCCGCTCTCCGCGGTCGTGTCCCAGGGGATGTGGCTGTGCCCGAAGACCAGCACGTCGGTGTCGGGGAACGTCGCGGCGCACCGGCGTTCGCGGCCGGCCGCACTGCCGGTCTCGTGGACGACGGCGAGGCGTACGCCGGCCAGCTCGGCCCGCGCCACCTCGGGCAGGCGGGCCCGCAGCTCGGGCCCGTCGTTGTTGCCCCACACGCCGATCAGCCGCGGCGCCCGTGCCTCCAGGCGGTCGAGCAGCGCGGCGTCGACCCAGTCCCCGGCGTGCACGACCACGTCGGCGGCGTCGACGGCCGCCCACAACGCGGCCGGGAGGTCACGCGCCCGCCGGGGGACGTGCGTGTCGGAGACCAGCAGCAGCCGCACTCGCGCGGGTCAGGCGGACTCGGCCTCGGTGCCCTCGTAGCCCGTGCCGACCGTGCCGGTCGACACCTGGCCCGAGCGGCGGCGGCGACGGCGCCGTGCCGGCGTCGGGCCGGCCGCGCGCTGGGCACCCAGGCGATCGGCCGCGTCGGCATGGTCGGGATGCGTCGAAGGGGCGTTGGCTGCGGTGGGCTCCGCGGCCGTCGCGAGCGGCTCGCCGGACCGGGTGCGCGTGCGCCCGCCGCGACGGCGCCGCGCCGGCCGCTCCCGCTCGGTGGAGGCCTCGGCGGGCTCGCCGGCGGCGTGGCCGGCGGACCGGCGGCGATCGCCGCTCGCGCCACGACCTGAACTCTCGGAGGAGCCGCGCTGCCGGCCGCCCGACCGCGGCTCCCGGTGCGAGCGCCCGGTCTCGCCCAGGTCCTCGAGCTTCTCCGCCGTCAGCCCCGCGCGGACACGGCGGTCCTCCGGCAGCGTGCCGCCGGTCCCGGCCGGGATCGACAGCTCGGTGTAGAGGTGCGGCGAGGTCGAGTAGGTCTCGACCGGCTCGGGGAACGGCAGGTCGAGCGCGTTGTTGATGAGCTTCCAGCGGACCTGCTCGGCCCAGTCGACGAACGTCACCGCGACGCCGGACCCGCCGGCCCGGCCGGTGCGGCCGATGCGGTGCAGGTAGGCCTTCTCGTCCTCTGGGCAGTCGTAGTTGACGACGTGGGTCACGCCCTCGACGTCGATGCCGCGGGCGGCCACGTCGGTGGCGACCAGCACGTCGATCTTGCCGTTGCGGAACGCCCGCAGCGAGCGCTCGCGCGCGCCCTGGCCGAGGTCGCCGTGCACGGCAGCGGCCGCGAACCCGCGCTCGGCGAGGTCGCCGGCGACCCGGTCGACCATCCGCTTGGTGCGGCAGAAGACCATCGCGAGACCGCGGCCCTCGGCCTGGAGCAGCCGCGCGAGGACCTCGATCTTGTCGAGGTTGTGGGTCTGCAAGACGTGCTGCTGCGTCGCGGGCACCGTCGCCGTCTCGTCGGGCATCTCGGCGCGCACGTGCGTCGGTTGGTTCAGGTAGCGCCGGGACAGCGTGACGATCTCGGCGGGCATGGTGGCCGAGAACAGCATCGACTGCCGCTCGTCGGGCACCAGCGCGAGGATCCGCTCGACGTCGGGGAGGAACCCGAGGTCGAGCATCCGGTCGGCCTCGTCGAGGACCAGGGTGCGGACCTGCGACAGGTCCAGCGCCTTCTGCTGGGCGAGGTCGAGCAGCCGGCCGGGCGTGCCGACCGCGACGTCGATTCCCTTGGCCAGCGCCTCGATCTGCGGCTCGTAGGCCCGGCCGCCGTAGATGGTGAGCACGCGTATGCCGCGGGTCGCACCGGCCTTCTCGAGGTCCTCGGCGACCTGCACCGCGAGCTCGCGGGTCGGCACGACGACCAGCGCCTGCGGCAGGCGGTCGCCGGGCACCTCCAGCCGTTGCAGCAGCGGTACGCCGAAGGCCAGGGTCTTTCCGGTGCCCGTGCGGGCCTGGCCGATCAGGTCGTGACCCTGCAGCGCCAGCGGGATCGCCAGCTCCTGGATCGCGAAGGGGGAGTGGATGTCTTGGGCCGCTAGCGCGGCGACGGTCTCGGGCAGGACGCCGATCTCGGCGAACGTGGTCAAACGAATACAGCCTTCCGCAGTGCGGAGGCCGGTCGTGGCGCCGCATCGCTGCCCGCGCCCGGCCGGAGCCGGGGGGCGGCGACGCCTCGCATACGCCGATGCTCGGCGCTCCGCGGTTTTCGTCGTACGTCTCGGTGCCGCGACGCGGCGCCGGACAGTCGGTGACCTCGTGTCACCGTCCGGTACAACATGCTACCCGGTGATCGTGTTCCCGTCCGGCGGCGACGCTAGTGTCGCGACGGTGACCACCACCCCGGGCGCCGGCATGGACCCCGAGACCTACCGGCAGGCAGTGATCGATCTCCTCGGGGTGCTGGCCTACGCCGAGCTCACGGCGTTCGAGCGGCTGGCCGCCGACGCCAAGCTCGCGCCGACGATCTCCGACAAGGCTGCGCTGGCGGGGATGGCGGCGGCGGAGTTCGCCCACTTCCGCCGGCTGCACGACCGCCTCGAGGAGATGGGGGTCAACGCCGAGGACGCCATGCGCCCGTTCGTCGCCCCGCTCGAGGCCTGGCACGAGTCGACGGCGACGTCGGACTGGGTCGAGGGGCTCGTCACGGCCTACGTCGGCGACTCGATCGCCGCCGACTTCTACCGCGAGGTGGCGGAGTACGTCGACGCCGACACGAAGGCGCTCGTGCTGGAGGTGCTCGCCGACACCGGGCACGCGGGGTTCGCGGTCGAGCGGGTGCGGCAGTTCACCACCGACGACCCGACGGCAGCCGGCCGGCTGGCGCTGTGGGCGCGCCGGCTCGTGGGGGAGGCGCTGACCCAGGCACAGCGGGTGGCCGTGGACCGCGAGGCGCTGGCCCGCCTGCTCGTGGGCGGCAGCGGCGACATCGCCGAGGTGGCTCGGCTGCTGACCCGGCTCACCGACCGGCACTCGCAGCGGATGGCCGCGCTCGGCCTGTCGGCCTGAGCTCAGACCGCGCCGAAGCCCACCCGCCGGGTCTCCGACTCCGCGATCTCGACGTAGGCCAACTTCTCGGCCGGCACCAGGACGCGACGGCCCTTCTCGTCGACGAGCGAGAGCACGCCGCCCGAGCCGGTCTTCACCGCGGCCGCGACGGCCTTCTCGATCTCGTCGGCGGTCTGGGCGCTCTCGACGGTGAGCTCGCGGGGGGCGTACTGCACCCCGATCTTGACCTCCACGGATCCTCCGTCTCGTCGCGCTGTCGGGAAACGCCTGAGCGCAAGCCTAGTGACCGGTCTCCGGTTGCGGCTCTGCCCGGGGGAAGCCGGAGATGCCCCGCCAGGCCAGGCCGGTCATCAGCGCGATCGCGCGCTCCTTGTCGAGGTGCTGCTCCGCGCCGACGCTCATCCACCAGCGGGCGCTGATCTCCGCGAGGCCCTCGAGCCCGCAGGACAGCAGCTCGGCCTCGCCCCCCGACAGGCCGGTGTCGGCCGCGATCGTGTCGGCGATCGCCTGGACCGACGAGCGCAGGGACCCCTCGACCCGGTCGCGGACAGCGGGCTCGTTGCGCAGGTCCGACTCGAACACCAGCCGGAACGCGCCGCTCTCGTCGCTGACGAAGTCGTAGTAGGCGCGGATGCTCTCGGCGACCCGAAGCCGGTTGTCGGTCGTCGACGCGAGCGCCTTGCGGACGGCACGCGCCAACGCGTCGCAGTGCTCGTCGAGCAGCGCGAGGTAGAGCTCGAGCTTGCCCGGAAAGTGCTGGTAGAGCACGGGTTTGCTGACCCCGGCGACCTCGGCGATGTCGTCCATCGCCGCGGCGTGGTAGCCCTGCGCGACGAAGACCTCCTGGGCCGCGGTCAGCAGCTGGCGGCGCCGGGCGCTGCGGGGCAGCCGCCGGCGTGACGCGGAAGGCTCCTCGCTCAGCGGTACTCGTCCTCGTCGAGCTCGACCTCGCGCGCCTGATCGGCGGCGTCGGCCTCGTCGGCCTCGACCGGCAGCGTGGGCCGGTAGGGCGCCTCGTCGCCGTGCAGCGGTTGCCGCTGCTCCTGGGCGTCGGCCTCAGGCGTCTCGACCCCGACTTCGGTCGCTCCAGCTCGCTCCACCGCCGCTTCGGCGTCCGTGGCCGACTGCTCCTGCTCGAGTTCGTCGTCACCGGGGGTCTCGAAGTCGGGCATGTCTCCTCCTCGACGTGCGGTGGCGGCTGGGATCAGCGTCCCCCACCGCTCAGGGAAGGCGCTGATCGGGGTCGAGCAAGGGCGCGAAGAGATCGCCGACCTCCTCGACCCGGGCGAGCACCTCGGCCGACGTGAACCGCAGGTCGTCCGGACTGCGGCAATCCTCTACCTCTGCCCAGGTGACCGGCGTCGACACGGTCGGCGCGGCCCGCGCCCGCAGCGAGTAGACGGCGACGGTCGTCTTCGCCGCGTTGTTCTGGGACCAGTCGACGAGCACCTTGCCGCGGCGCAGCGCCTTCTTCATGTTGCTCACCACCAGGTCCGGCCGGTCGCGCTCCAGCCGCTCGGCCAGCCGGCGGGCGTAGCCGTGCACGTCCTGCCACGGACGTCCGGGGACGAGCGGCACGTAGAGCTGCAGCCCCTTGGAGCCGCTGGTCTTGGGCCACGCCGACAGGCCCTCCTCGCCCAGCGCGGCCCGGATCAGCCGCGCCACCTCGCAGCACTCGACGATCGTCGCCGGTGGGCCCGGGTCGAGGTCGTAGACCATGAGGTCCGGCGGCGCGGCCGCGCCGTCCCTGCCGACCTTCCACATCGGCACGTGCAACTCGATCGTCGCGAGGTTCGCGGCCCAGACGAGCGTGGCGAGCTCGCAGACCACGGCGTACGTCGTCACCGTCCGCGACTTCGTCGAGCCGGGCGTCGGCAGCGGCACGGTCCGGACCCACTCGGGAGCGTGGGAGGGCGCGTTCTTCTGGAAGAACGGCTCCGCCTCGACGCCCTCGGGGTAGCGCTTGAACGTCAGCGGCCGGTCGGCGAGGTGCGGGAGCAGCACCGGCGCGATGCGGGAGTAGTAGTCGATGACCTCGCCCTTGGTGAACCCCGTCTCCGGGTAGAGCACCTTGTCGAGGTTCGACAGCGACAGGCGCCGGCCGTCGACCTCGACCGTGACGCGTGGGTCAGCCGGGCTCACGGACCACCTCCGCCGGTGCCTTGTCGGGACGCAGCCCGCGCCAGGACGGGTGGCGCAACCGCCCGTCCTGGGTCCACTCGGTGAACACGACCTCGCCCACGAGCTCGGGACGTACCCACCGCGCGTCGCGGGCGTGCTCCCGCGGCACCGGCTCCGCAAACGGCGGGTCGTCCGCCGCGAGCGGAGCGAGGTCGGCCTGCAGCTCGCGCAGGGCTCGGTCGGTGAAGCCGGTGCCGACGTGCCCGGCGTAGCGCAGGCCGGTCTCGTCGTAGACGCCGAGCAGCAGCGACCCGAGACCGCCGGTCCGCCGCCCCTGGCCGGGTTTCCAGCCGCCGACGACGACCTCCTGCATGCGCGCGTGCTTGACCTTCAGCCAGCAGTCGGACCGCCGGCCGGGGAAGTAGTGAGAGCCGAGCCGCTTCGCGACGACGCCCTCGAGCCCGCTGGACTTCGACGCGGCGAACACCGCCTCCCCCTCACCCGGCGAGCCGGCGCCGGAGAACCACGGCGGGGTCTGCCAGTGCGGGCCGTCGAGAGCGAGCGAGTCAAGCAGGTCGCGACGCTGCTCGTAGGGGCGCCCGATCGTCGGCGTGCCCCCGAGGTGCAGCACGTCGAAGACGAGCAGCCGCGCGGGCACCTCGGCGGCCAGCCGGCGCACCGCCGACGGGTCGGTCACGTGCATCCGTGACTGCAGCCGCGAGAAGGACGGCCGCCCGGCGGCGTCGAGGGCGACGATCTCGCCGTCGAGGATCACGGCCCGGCCGCCGAGCGCGGCCGGCAGCGACGCGAGCTCCGGGTAGGAGACCGACACGTCGCGGTCGTTGCGCGAGAGCACTCGCGCCCGGCCGTCCTCGACGTAGACGATCGCGCGCACGCCGTCCCACTTGAACTCGTAGCCGTACGCCGTGTCCTCGGTGGGCAGCTCGCTGCGGGCCACGGCGAGCATCGGCGCCACCGCGGGAAGCGGCATCAGGCGAGCGTCTCGCCGACGCGTACGCCGTCGGCCCCGGGATCCGGCGCGGCGGTGGCCGCCTCGGGGTTGCCGCGGTGGGCGAGCGCGAGCGCGCCGGCCAGTGTCAGGCAGAACCCGACCGCGTCGGTGACGCCCTGCCCGGGGCTCGGGTGGTCGCCGAGCAGTGCCAGCCCGATGCCGGCCGGCACCAGCGTCGAGGTCGCGGTCACGGCTGCCGTCGTCACGGTCACCGACCCGCGCTGGAACGCCTGCGCGCTGACCAGCAGCCCGACCAGCCCGCCCAGGCAGAGCGCGTAGAACGCCGGGTCGGTCACCACGTGCAGCGGGCTCGTCGGGTCGGCGAGCACGCGGGCGCCGATGCCCGAGGAGCTGAAGCCCAGCCCGGCGATCGTGCCCAGTGCGAACGACGAGGCGCCGCGACGCGACGCCGCCGCCCCGAGCGCGAAGATCGCACCGACGGAGCCGAGGAGTGCGGCACGCGCGGTGAAGTCGACGTGCGACGGACCGTCGTCGCCTGCCGACGACGCGAGCAGCCCGAGGCCGGTGACGACGACCGCGATGGCACCCCACTCGCGCAGCCCGAGCCGGGTGTCGAGGAAGACCGCGGCGAGCACCGCGGTCCACGCCAGGCTGGAGGCGACGACCGCCTGCACCACGAACAGCGGCAGCGTGCGGATGGCCGCCAGCGACAACCCGAAACCGATCGCCTCGCAGAACATCGCGAGTACGTAGGTGCGGGAGTGGGCCAGCCGCAGCAGCAGCCGCGGGTCGAGGCGGACCTGCCGCTCGGTGCGGCGTACGGCCAGGGCCTGAAGCACCGTCGCGACGCCGTAGACGGCCGCCGAGGCGAACGCGCCCGCCAGCCCCCACTGCATCCGAGAACGGTAGCGCCCGAGGCCGTGACGAGCCGGTACACACGGTCACCTGACGGGTAGGGTGATCTTGTTCGGACGTCGACCCGGGCGAGGGCAGTCATGCGCAGCATCTGGAAGGGCGCGATCAGCTTCGGGCTGGTCACGATCCCCGTGAAGCTGTACTCCGCCACCCAGGAGAAGGACGTCACGTTCCACCAGGTGCACGTCTCCGACGGCGGCCGCATCCGCTACAAGCGGGTCTGCTCGCTCGACGGCGAAGAGGTGCGCTTCTCCGACATCGCCAAGGGCTACGAGCTGGCGACCGGCGAGGTCGTCGTGCTCACCGACGAGGACTTCGCCGAGCTCCCGCTGGCCACCTCGCGGTCGATCGACGTGCTGGAGTTCGTGCCGCTCGCGCAGGTCGACCCGATCTACTTCAACCGCTCTTACTACCTGGAGCCCGACGCCGCCGGCGTGAAGCCCTACGTGCTGCTGCGCGAGGCGCTCGAGCGGTCGGGCCGGGTCGCCCTGGTGAAGGTCGCGCTGCGCCAGCGCGAGTCGCTGGCCACCCTGCGGGTGCGCGACGGCGTGTTCGTGCTCGAGATGATGCTGTGGCCCGACGAGGTCCGCACGCCCGACTTCGGCTTCCTCGACGACGAGGTCGACGTGCGGCCGCAGGAGCTGGCGATGGCCGCCTCGCTGATCGACTCGCTGTCGGGCGACCTTGACCCCTCGCAGTACACCGACGGCTACCGCGAGGCGCTACAGGCGCTGATCGACGCCAAGGTCGCCGGGCGCGAGGTCGTCGAGGTGGAGCAGCCCTCGGGCGAGACCGGCACGGTCGTCGACCTCATGGCCGCGCTGCGCGCGAGCGTCGAGGCGGCGCGCGCCAACCGCGCCGGAGGGCAGGCCGACGACGAGTCGGTGACCGCACCGGCCCGGCCTTCGCCGAAGAAGACGGCGCCCGCCAAGCGGGCCGCGACCCGCAAGAAGGCCGCCGAGGAGGCCGCTGCCGGGGAGGAACCTCGCCGCCGGACGCCGAAGAAAGCGGGTGCGAGCAAGAACGGCAAGGCAGCCACCCCCGCACGAGCGACGAAGACAGGGACGAAGCGGGCATCTGGGCGCAAGTCGGCGTGAGTGCCACGCGTCCGCCCGACAGTCCCTAATCTGCGCCCTCAAGCATCATGCGAAGTGCACCGACACAGCAGTCATGGTCGACGGGTTCGCCGTCGACCGTGGCCGCGTTTCCGGGAGCTGACATCACCGTGAGCGACTACGCCGAGATCGTGGCGGCGCTGCGGACTGTCCCCGGTGTGTCGGACGCCGACGTCGAACCGGATGCCGATGGGGGCGGGGTAGGCCTGCTCCGGCTCGGGCTCACGCCCGGCGTCGACGAGGTGCAGGTCGCAACCAACGTCGGTCGCCTGCTTCGCGAGCGCTTCGGTCTCGGGGTCGACGCCGACCGCGTGCAGCTGATCGAGGACTCCGACGTCGACCTGGCGCTGACCGCTCCCGAGGTGCGTCCGACCCCGGCTCCGGCGCCCGCCGTCGCGGCCCCGGCCGAGACCGTGGAAGCGCCCCGCGCCGGCCGGCGCGTCGCCATCCGGCGGATGCAGCTGGTCTCCTCCGGGCTCGAGGTGACTGCGGCCGTGACCCTCGGCCACGGCGACCAGACGGTCACCGGGGAGGCGACGGGCACAGCCACCTCGACCGGCGTGCACCGGTCCGTCGCTTCGGCGACGCTGCGGGCGCTCGAGCAGCTGGTCGGCGACGGCGCACGCTTCGAGGTCGAGGGCGTCGAGGTCACCGTCACCGGTGGGGAGCGCACGGTCGTCGTCGCCTTGACGATGGTCAGCGGCCACGGCAGTGAACGGCTCACCGGATCGGCGACCGTCCGCGAGGACGTGCGCCAGGCCTGCGTGCGCGCCGCCCTCGACGCGCTCAACCGGAGGCTGGAACCCCTCCTTCCCCAGGCTTCTTGATCCCCGGCGGGTCACGAAGCGACGTCCTCGCGCCGTAAGGGCGATACTCCCGTGGGACGCGAACGACGGGAGGCGAGGACGTGACCGAAGCTGCACCGGGGGCGCAAGGCATGTCGACGGGAGGGCCGGGCGGTGAGACGGCCGGCGGCGGCTCCCCCATGTCCGAACGTATGCAGGCGCTGCTGTCCCGGGCGGTCGAGGACCAGCTGTCCGAGCAGCGGCAGCTGACCAACGCGCTCGCCGACATCCGGGCGCTGCTCGTGCGGCTGCCCGAGGAGGTACGCGCGGCCGCCGCGACGGCCATCGGGGAGCAGGGCGACGACGTCCGCGCCGACGTCGACGGCATCGCGCGGGAGCTCCGCGCGGGGCTGCAGGCCCTCGGTGAGCGGCTGGACGCGACGGCACCGGCGGGTGGCGACGACGCGGCCAACCGGCTCGACGAGCGGCTGGCCGCCGTCGAGGCAGCCGTGACGCGGCAGACCGAGCGGCTCGAGCAGCTCGCCGCCCAGGACCACGACGAGCTGCTGTCGCGGCTCGACGCGTTGTCCGACCGTCTGATCGCGATCGACGAGCGGTCGTCGGCCTCGCCGGACGTGGCCGGCCAGGTCCGCTCGGCCGTCGACGACCTCGGCCGCACGCTGATGGCCGGACAGGTCAGCGCCACCGATCTGGAGTCTGCGGTCCGGCTCGTGGTGCCCGAGATCGTGACCAACGCGCACGCCAACACCGAGCGACGGCTCGCCGCGCACGTCGACGAGGCGGTGCTCGCGCTGGCCGAGGCTCTGCTTCGTCGCCGCCAGGTCCGGCCGGCCTACGCCGCGGAGACGTCGGCGGGCGGCTTCGACTACGACGAGCCGGGCAGCGCCGAGCCCGCGGCGCCCGTGATGACGCCGGCCGCCGGTGCCGCTGCCGGCAGCGGTTCGCACGGCTACGAGGAGCAAGGAGTCCACGAGGCCCTGGCGGCTCCCGACGGCCCGGGTGCCGGCGAGGAGGCTGACGGGTCGATCGTCGAACGCCTCGACCTCGACGCGGACGAGGAGATGGAGGAGCTCGCCGAGACTCCCCAGGACGAACCGCCCGTGGCCCACCAGGGGCAGCCGGTCGGCGAGTCAGAGCCGGGCGGCTCGGCCGGCGGACCGGCTGCGTCGGGCAGCCAGCCGCCGCTGCGACCGGTCGTCTACCCGCGGCCGACCGACGAGCCGCGCCGCCGTCCCTGGTGGCGACCCGGCGACTGAGGCCGAGCCTTCGGCGTACGTCACACTTGGAATTCCCGGCGCGGCCGCACGGTTGCCGCTGCTGGAAAGCCTTCGTACGACGCTGGAGCACCGAATGAGCCTGCCGCCGCTGGTTGAACCTGCCGCCGAGTTGACGCCCGACGAGGTGCGTCGCTACTCGCGGCACCTGATCATCCCGGACGTCCGGATGGAGGGGCAGAAGCGGCTGAAGAACGCCAAGGTTCTCGTCGTGGGCGCGGGTGGCCTGGGGGCGCCGGCGCTGATGTACCTCGCGGCCGCGGGCGTCGGCACGCTCGGCATCGTCGACTTCGACACGGTCGACGAGTCCAACCTGCAGCGCCAGGTGATCCACGGCCAGAGCGACATCGGCCGGCTCAAGGCGGAGAGCGCCCGCGACTCGGTGCACGAGATCAACCCGCTGGTGCAGGTCAACCTGCACACCGAGCGGCTCGACAGCAGCAACGCGCTGGAGATCTTCGCCGGCTACGACCTCATCATCGACGGCACCGACAACTTCGCCACCCGCTACCTGGTCAACGACGCGTGCGTGCTGCTCGGCAAGCCCTACGTGTGGGGCTCGATCTACCGCTTCGACGGGCAGGCCTCGGTCTTCTGGGCGGACTACGGGCCCTGCTACCGCTGCCTCTACCCCGAGCCGCCGCCGCCCGGCATGGTGCCGTCGTGCGCCGAGGGCGGCGTCCTCGGCGTGCTGTGCGCGTCGATCGGCTCGATCCAGGTCAACGAGGCGATCAAGGTCATCACCGGCATCGGCGACCCGCTGGTCGGCCGGCTGATGATCTACGACGCCCTCGAGATGACCTACCGCAGCGTCCGGGTGCAGAAGGACCCCGAGTGCCCGATCTGCGGCAAGAACCCGACGATCACCGAGCTGATCGACTACGAGGCGTTCTGCGGCACGGTCTCCGACGAGGCCGTCGAGGCCGCCGCCGGGTCGACGATCACCGCGACTGAGCTCAAGGACATGGTCGACCGTGGTGACGACCTGCTGCTGGTCGACGTCCGCGAACCCGCCGAGTGGGACATCGTGCGGATCCCGGGCGCGGTGCTGATCCCCAAGGGCGACCTGCCGGGTCGGCTGTCGGAGCTGCCGCAGGACAAGCCGGTGGTGCTCTACTGCAAGACCGGCGTGCGGTCGGCGGAGTCCCTGGCGCTGCTGAAGAACGCCGGGTTCGCCAACGCCTCCCACGTGCAGGGTGGCGTCACCGCCTGGGCCACGCAGGTCGACAAGACCCTTCCCACCTACTAGCGGCTCCCAGGTGGCGCCTCGCTGCAGGGTCGCTTCCGGCGTCGAGTCGGCGTTCGTGCGGGCGGTGCTCGACGCGGTCGACGCGATCCCGCCCGGGCGGGTCATGAGCTACGGCGACGTCGCGGAGTACGTCGGTAGCCGGGCCCCACGCGCAGTCGGCATGGTGATGCACCGCTATGGCGATGAGGTGCCCTGGCACCGGGTGGTGATGGCCAGCGGTGCGCCGGCGCCGCACAAGTCGCACGAGCAGCTGGCTCGGCTGCGGGCCGACGGGGCACCGCTGGCAGCGGATGGCACCCGCGTCGACATGCGCCGCGCTCGGTGGGACGGCCGCTCGACCTAGGGCGTCGGCCGTGTGGACGGACCCGACCGAAGCTGCCGGAAAGTGTCGGTGGCGCGTGCTCGAATGAGGCCGTGCCCGGCCCCTCCGCGTCCTACGTCCTCGTGCGCCCACCGCGCGCGGTGGTCACGGCGCCCGTGCTCGATCCGCAGCAGAGGCAGGTCGTGGAGCACCCGGGTGGCCCGTTGCTGGTGCTGGCCGGCCCGGGCACCGGCAAGACGACCACCCTGGTCGAGGCCGTGGTGCACCGAGTCGAGGAGCGCGGGCTCGACCCCGAGCAGCTGCTCGTCCTGACGTTCAGCCGCAGGGCGGCCGGTGAGCTGCGCCGGCGGATCACCGGCCGACTCGGCCGCACCACTCGCGAGCCGGTCGCGATGACGTTCCACTCCTACGCCTTCGCCCTGCTGCGACGTGAGGCACAGCAGCGGGGAGAGCCGGTCCCGCGGCTGCTGTCCGGGCCGGAGCACCTGCTCGAGATCCGCCGGTTGCTGCGCGGCGACGTCGACGACGGCGCGCGTGACTGGCCGGCGGGGCTGCGTCCGGTGCTGCTCACCCGCGGGTTCGCCGACGAGCTGCGCGACCTGCTGCTGCGCGCCCGGGAGCGCGGGCTCGACGGCGACGCGCTGATCGACCTGGGCCGGCGCGTCGGCCGGGAGGACTGGGTGGCGGCCGGGGCATTCCTGCGCCGATACGCCGCCCGCTTCGACCTCGACCCGGCCGGGCCTGCCTACGACTATGCGGAGCTGGTGCACCGCGCGGCCCAGCTGCTCGGTGACCACGACGTGCGGGCGCGCGAGCAGGCGGCCCGCGCGGCGGTCTTCGTCGACGAGTACCAAGACAGCGACCCCGCCCAGGAGATGCTGCTTCAGCGGCTCGCCGGTGGCGGCCGCGACCTCGTGGCGGTCGGCGACCCCGACCAGTCGATCTACGGCTTTCGTGGGGCCGACGTGACGGGCGTCCTCCGGTTCCGCGAGCGGTTCCGCACTGCCGACGGGCAGGAGGCCGCGCTGGTGGCGTTGCGGCACTGCCGGCGCAGCGGCCCGGCGCTGCTCGCGGCGTCGCGCCGGCTCGCGCACCGGTTGCCCGCGGTGCCCGGCGGGCGGCTGCACCGCGACCTGAAGGCGGTCGACGGGGCCCCCGGGCAGGTGGAGGTGCGGCTGGCCGACAGCGTCGCCGGTGAGGCGGCGCAGGTCGCCGACGTGCTGCGCCGGGCGCACCTGCTCGACGGGGTGCCGTGGTCGCGCATGGCGGTGCTGGTCCGTGCGGCCGGCCGCTCGATCCCGGTGTTGCGCCGAGCGCTGGGTGCCGCCGGCGTCCCCGTCGTCGTCGCCGGCGACGAGATCCCGCTCGGCGCGGAGCCCGGGGTGCGGCCGCTGCTGCAGGCCATGCGCGTCGGGCTCGACCCGGCGAGCCTCGACGAGAGCACCGCCGCGGAGCTGGTGACCGGCCCCCTGGGGGGTGCCGATGCGCTGCAGCTGCGCCGGCTGCGGCGCGCGCTCCGGGAGGCCGACGGCAGCCGGGCACCCTCGGGCCGGCTGCTCGTCGAGGCGCTGCACGACCCCCGCAGGTTGGCCGCGGCGCGGCCACTCGTTCGCGCGCCCGCCGACCGGGTGGCCCGGCTGCTGGCCGTCGTGCGCGAGGCGGCGGCCGCGGGCGGCGACGCCGAGGACGTCCTCTGGGCCCTGTGGTCGGCGTCCGGGTTGTCGGAGCAGTGGGAGAGCCGGTCGCTCTCGGGCGGCGGTGAGGCGGCGCGCGCCGATCGCGCGCTCGACTCGGCGGTCGCGCTGTTCGAGGCGGCGGCCCGCTTCGTCGACCGGCTGCCGCACAGCTCGCCGTTGATGTTCCTCGACGATCTGCAAGCCCAGGAGATCCCCGCCGACTCCCTCGCCGAGCGTGCACCCACCGGTGATGCCGTGCGCATCCTCACGGCGCACCGGTCCAAGGGGCTGGAGTGGGACCTGGTCGTCGTCGCCGGCGTTCAGGAGGGGGTCTGGCCCGACCTGCGGTTGCGCGGCTCCCTGCTGGGGGCGGAGACCCTGGTGGAGATGGTCAACGGCACCGACGTCTCCGGTGCCGGGCTGGCCGGGGTTCAGCTCGCCGAGGAGCGCCGGCTGTTCTACGTCGCCTGCACCCGTGCGCGCGAGCGGCTCGTCGTCACGGCCGTCGGCGGCAGCGACGACAGCGAGGAGCGGCCGTCGCGCTTCCTCGCCGAGCTGATCCCGGCCTACGACGAGGGGCCCCTGCCCCCCGCGCCCCGCCCCCTGTCGTTGCCGGCGCTGGTCGCCGAGCTGCGGTCGGCCCTCTGCGATCCGGCCCGCTCGACCCGGCACCCGGCAGCGGCCGAGACGTTGGCGCGGCTCGCCGAGGCCGGAGTGCCCGGCGCCGATCCGGCCGACTGGTATGCCCTGACCGAGCTGTCCGACGACCGGCCGCTCGCCGGGCCCGACGAGCCCGTTCGGGTCTCGCCGTCCCAGGTCGAGGGGTTCGTCGACTGCGGCCTGCGGTGGTTGCTGGAGCGGGCCGCCGGTGCCGCGGGCGCGAGCGGGGCGGCGCAGGGGATGGGCAATGTCATCCACGCGCTGGCTGCGCTCGCCGCAGATCCGGCGATGGCCGACGAAACCGTGCTGACCGCGCGGCTCGACGACGTCTGGGCGCATCTCGACCTGGGCGGCCGGTGGTTCTCGCGCAAGCAGCGCGAGACGGCGGTGCAGTGGCTGCGCACGTTCCTGGCGTGGCACCGGGACAACGCCCGGACCCTGGTCGCCGTCGAGGCGCCCTTCGACATCTCGTCAGGCCGGGTGCGGGTCAGCGGACGGGTCGACCGGCTGGAGTGCGACGACACGGGGCGGCCCGTCGTCGTCGATCTCAAGACCGGCGCGCGCCGGCCGTCCGACGAGGAGCTCGGCCGCCAGCCGCAGCTCGGCGTCTACCAGCTCGCCGTCGCCCTGGGGGCGTTCGCGGAGATCGCGGCGTCGACCGAGCCGGGCGGCGCCGAGCTCGTGCAAGTCGGCAAGTCGGCGCTCACCTCCGGTGCCCGGGTGCAGTCCCAGCCGCCACTGGGGGATGACCCCGATCCCGACTGGGTTGTCGGTCTGCTCGACGAGGTGGCGACCGGCATGAGTGCGGCGGCGTTCACCGCGACCGTCGGCGACGGCTGCCGCTCGTGCGCCGTGAAGGCCTGCTGCCCGGCGCAGCCGGACGGCCGGATGGTCGTTCCGTGATCGCCTCGGTGCAGGAGATGCTGGCCTTCGAG
This sequence comes from Mycobacteriales bacterium, assembly GCA_035690485.1. Lineage (NCBI taxonomy): Bacteria > Bacillati > Actinomycetota > Actinomycetes > Mycobacteriales > Mycobacteriales bacterium. The sequence continues at coordinate 56,412 of DASSKL010000091.1, forward strand.
CCGGTGCCGAGGTTCAGCCCCGAGGACCTGGCCGAGGTCCTCGGTGTCGAGGCGCCGACGCCGCAGCAGGCGGCCGTCATCGGTGCCGGTCTCGCGCCGGGCCTCGTCGTCGCCGGGGCCGGCGCCGGCAAGACCGCGACGATGGCGTCCCGGGTGGTGTGGCTGGTCGCCAACGGCCTCGTCCTGCCGGAGCAGGTGCTCGGGCTGACCTTCACCCGCAAGGCGGCAGCGGAGCTGTCGATCCGGGTGCGGCATCGCCTCGCGGTGCTGCACAGCCAGGGCCTGCTCGACGAGGCGGCCGCCGGCGAGCCGACGGTGTCGACCTACCACTCCTACGCGGCTCGGCTGTTCGCCGACCACGCCCTTCGCGAGGGCCTCGAGCCCTCGACGCGCCTGATCACGCCTGCGGTGCAGTGGCAGCTGGCCACGCGGGTGGTCACCGACTACGACGGGCCGATGGACGCGGTGACGCTGACGCCTCCCTTCGTCGTCGAAGCCGTCCTCGGTCTCGCCGGCGAGATGGCCGAGCACCTCGTCGCGCCGGCGACGCTCGCCGGTTTCGGGACTCGGCTCTGTGCCCGGATCGAGGCGTTGCCCGGCAAGGTCGCAGCCGCCGTCGGCAAGGTCGCGACGACCGACCGCGGCCGTCGGCAGCTGCTGGCCCTGGTCGAGGCCTACGGCGAGGTCAAGCGGCAGCAGGAGGTCATGGACTACGGCGACCAGGTGGCGCACGCCGCGGTGATCGCGGCGCGCCACCCGACGGTCGGCCAGATCGAGCGATCGCGCTACGCCGCGGTGTTCCTCGACGAGTACCAGGACACCGGCCACGCCCAGCGGGTGCTGCTCGCCTCGCTGTTTGGCGACGGCCACCCGGTGACCGCCGTCGGCGACCCCTGCCAGTCGATCTACGGTTGGCGCGGCGCCAGCGCCTCGGGGCTGCGGCGCTTCCCCGAGCACTTCCCGCAGGCCGACCGCTCGCTCGCCGCGGTGCGGCACCTGACGACGAGCTTCCGCAACGGCGAGCACATTCTCGCCGTCGCCAACCGGCTGTCGGAGCCGCTGCGTGCCGAGGGGCTCGACGTCCCGGTGCTCGACCCGGCCGACGCCGGTCGCGGTCAGGGCCGGGTCGTCTGCGCACTGCACACGACCGTGCTCGATGAGGCCGACTGGGTGGGCGAGCAGGTCGCGGGCCTGCTCGCCGGCGGTGAGACCCGGCCGGCCGACGTGGCCCTGCTCTGCCGCAAGCGGTCGCAGTTCGCCGTGCTGCGCGAGGCACTGGAGCGCCGCGGGGTCCCCGTCGAGGTCGTCGGTCTCGGGGGGCTGCTGTCCGTGGCCGAGGTCGCCGACGTCGTCGCCACCCTCCGGGTGCTCATCGATCCGGCGGCCGGCAACGCGCTCGCCCGCCTGCTGGTCGGTCCGCGCTGGCGCCTCGGCCCGCGCGACCTGGTCGCCCTGGGCCGTCGTGCCCGGGCCCTGGCGCGTGGCGTCGACGGGCAGCCGGCCCAGCAGCCAGACGACCCGGTGCTCGCCGCCGTGTCCTTCGACGACACCGAGGCAGGCAGCCTCGTCGACGCCCTCGACGACCTCGGGGCGGCCACCGCCTACTCCGAGGAGGGCTACCGGCGGCTGACCGCGCTGCGCGGCGAGCTGAGGAGTCTGCGCGGCCGGCTGCACCAGCCGTTGCCCGACCTGGTCGCCGACGTGGCGCACACGCTGCGACTCGACGTCGAGGTAGCCGCCCGGCCCGGCGCCGACCGGGCGAGTGCGCTGGCCGACCTCGACGCGTTCGTCGACGCGGCCGCCCAGTTCGCCGGTGACGAGGAGGAGCCGACGCTGCGCGGGTTCCTCGCCTACCTGGCGGCCGCGCAGGAGGAGGAGTTCGGTCTCGAGACCGGCCGGGTCGGCTCGTCCGACTCGGTGAAGCTGATGACGGTCCACGCGGCCAAGGGCCTGGAGTGGCCCGTCGTCGTCGTGCCCGGGCTGTCGGCCGGTGACCGGGCGCAGCTGTTCCCGGCCAAGCCCCGGCAGTCGACGAAGTGGACCGACAACGCGCGGCTGGTTCCGTTCGCCCTGCGCGGTGACGCCGCAGACCTGCCCGCACTGGACTCGCTCGACGGGGCCGGCATGAAGGCCTTCGCACAGGAGTGCGCCGACCGCGACGAGCTGGAGGAGCGTCGGCTCGCCTACGTCGCCGTCACCCGGGCCGCTCGGCTGCTGCTGGCCAGCGGCTTCTGGTGGTCCGACGGCAAGTCGCCGCTCGGTCCGGGCGCGTTCCTGCAGGAGATCCGCGAGGCGCTCGACGCCGACCCGCCGGTCGGCGAGATCGCCTGCTGGGCAGACGCCCCCGCCGACGACCGCAACCCGCTGCACGCGCAGCCGGTCCAGGCCACCTGGCCGGTGGCGCCCAGCGGTCCTTCGGTGGCGGCCGCTCGGGTGGCGGCGGGGCTCGTCGCGCAGGCCCGACGGCGACTCGCCGGCGTGCCCGGGGAGGCCGACCCCCCCGAGCCAACGAGCTCCGCCCGTGCGGCCCACGACGACGTCATCGCCGGTTGGCGGCGCGACGCCGACCTGCTCCTCGCCGAGCGGTCGGCCCGGCTCACCTCGCCCGGGCGTGTCCCGGTCGCGCTCCCCGACACCCTCAGCGTGTCGACGCTGGTCGACCTGCACCGCGACCCCGCCGAGCTGGCGCGCTACCTGCGCCGACCGGTCCCTCGCCCGCCGGCAAAGGTCGCCCGTCGCGGCACGGCGTTCCACCGCTGGCTGGAGACGCGCTACGGCCAGCAGCGGCTGCTCGACATCGAGGAGCTGCCCGGGTCGGCCGATGACGGTGACGTGGTCGACGACGACCTCCGTGCGCTGCAGGAGGCGTTCGAGCGCAGCAGCTGGTGGGGCCGCGAGCCCTACGACGTCGAGGTGCCGTTCGAGGCACTGCTGGCCGGCGTGCCGGTGCGGGGGCGGATGGATGCGGTGTTCCGCGACGCCGACGGCGGCTGGACCGTCGTCGACTGGAAGACCGGCGCCCGGCCGACCGGCGCCCGGGCCGAGTCCGCCGCGGTGCAGCTGGCGGCCTACCGCCTGGCATGGGCGGAGCTCACCGGCGCGCCGCTCGCGACGGTGCGCGCGGCGTTCCACTACGTGCGCAGCAACGAGACCGTGCAGCCCGTCGACCTGCTCGACGCTTCGGGTCTGGCCGCACTGGTCGCGACCCTGCCGGAGGCGTCAGCGACCCGGGCCCGCTGACAGTCCGGTGCAGCCGCGCAGGTCCGACCACCTCTGCTGCGCCGCCACGGCCGCCGGCCCGCTCAGCGGCCGGGGAACTCCGCCCTCGATGTGGGCCGGCGTCCAGTGCGCTGCCTGCACGTGCCGGCCCTGGACGGTCAGCGTCAGCACACCGGTCTGCGTGCCCGGGCCATGGCCGCTGGAGTAGAAGACGAAGTTGCCCAACCCGTAGTCGACGTAGGCCTGTCCCATCCACCCGCCGCCGAGCAGCACGTGCGCGTGCGACCCGACGACCACGTCGGCGCCCGCCTCGACCAGCGACCGGGCGATCGACGACTGGGCCGCCGTCGGGCACGACGCGCGCTCGGTGCCGTAGTGCACGTCGACCACGACCACGTCGGCCTGCGCCCGCGCGGTGCGCACCTCCGCCAGCAGGCGCTCGACCCGCTTCGCCGAGGCGAGGCCCGGCTTGCCCGGGCCCGCCGTCCACGCCTGCACGAGGTGGTCGTCGAGCACCTGGGTCGCGCCGATGACCGCGACGCGGACACCACGCACGTCGGCGACGTAGGGCCGGTACGCCGACGCCTCGTCCTCGCCGATGCCCACCACGGGGAAGCCCGCCGCCCGGGCGGCGGCGAGCGAGTCGCGCAGCCCGACCACGCCGTAGTCCATGCCGTGGTTGTTGGCCATGGTCGCCACGTCGATCCCGGCCGCCTTCAGGGCCGTGAAGGTCGTCGCGGGTGCGCGGAACACGTACTGCTTCGGCGCCGCCGTCCCGCGATCGGTGACGGCGGTCTCGAGATTGACGATCGCCAGGTCGGCCGCCGAGAGCACCCCGGCCACCGGCTGCAGCGCGGTCGCCGGGTCAGCGGCGAGACGCGCCCGGCTGGCGCCCTCGAAGTGCACGTCGCCACCGAACGCCAGCGTGATCGCCGGCAGGTCCCGCGCGGCCGGCGGCGAGACCGAAGCGGCAGCCGAGGAGGAGGGTGCGGCGATCGGCGACGCGTGCAGCCCGGACGGCGACGCGGCGTCGGCGACCTCTCTGGCCGCGAGCTGGTGACCGCCGCCGCACCCCAGGGCCACCACCAGCGGCCCCAGCGCGATAAGTGACCGGCGACGCATGAGATCCCACGCTGCCATGCCGGGCGGCCTCCCGCGTGCCGATTTCGGTGGCGAGCGCGTAACGACTCGGTGACATCTGCCACAGCGCGCCGCTCCTAGGCTGGCCGGGTGACCGACACCGACGCCGTACGCCGCTATGTCGCCGACCACCGCCAGTCGCTGTACGACGACCTCGATGCCTGGCTGCGCATCCCGAGCATCTCGGCCGACCCGGCCCACGCCGACGACGTCCGCCGCTCCGCCGACTGGCTCGCCGGCCGGTTCCGCGCGGCCGGCTTCCCGACGGTCGAGGTCTGGCCGACGGAGGGCCAGCCCGCGGTGTTCGCCGAGTGGCCGGCCGACGACCCCGCCGCGCCCACCGCCGTCGTCTACGGCCATCACGACGTGCAGCCGGTCGACCCGCTCGAGCTGTGGGAGGCGCCGCCGTTCGAGCCGACCGTTCGCGGCGAGGAGCTGTTCGCGCGGGGCGCCATCGACGACAAGGGCCAGGTGCTCTACCACTTCCTCGGGCTGGCCGCCGCGCTCGAGACGACCGGCCGCACCGCGCCGCCGGTCACGTTGCGGTTCGTCGTCGAGGGGGAGGAGGAGTTCGGCTCCCCGAACTTCGCCCGGCTGCTGCGCGATCATCGCGATCGCCTCGACTGCGACGTCGTCGTGGTGAGCGACACCGGCATCCATGACCGCGAGACACCCTCGATGTGCACGGGGATGCGCGGGCTGACCTACTGCCAGATCGACCTGCACGGTCCGGACGTCGACCTGCACTCCGGCATGTTCGGCGGCGCGGTGCCCAACCCGGCGACCGCCCTCGCGCACCTGCTCGCCGGCCTGCACGACGACAGCGGTCGGGTCACCCTGCCCGGCTTCTACGACCGCGTCGTCGCGCTCACCGATCGCGAGCGCGAGCTCATGGCCCGGCTGCCCTTCGACGAGTCGGGGTTCCTGCGCACGGCCGCCAGCCGGGCGACCACCGGCGAGGCGGGGTTCACCACGCTCGAGCGCATCGGTGCCCGTCCCACCTGCGAGGTCAACGGCCTGTGGGGCGGCTACACCGGTCCCGGCCAGAAGACGATCATCCCGACCGACGCGCACGCGAAGGTGTCGTTCCGGCTCGTCGCCGACCAGGAGCCGGCCGAGGTGGAGGCGGCGATGCGGGCGTACGTCGACCGGGCCGTGCCGCCCGGCATCGACGCGCACGTGGAGTTCTTCGGCGGCGGCGTGCGTCCCTGCCTGACCCCGATCGACCACCCGGCCGTGCAGGCCGCGACCCGTGCGATGCACAAGGCGTTCGGCAAGGAGATCCTCTACACCCGCGAGGGCGGCAGCGGGCCGGAGGCCGACCTCGCGGACATCCTCGGGGCGCCGGTCGTCTTCGTCGGCGTCGGCCTTCCCGACGACCGCATCCACGCGCCCAACGAACGCGTCGTCCTGCCCATGCTGCTCACCGGTGCCGAAGCCGTCGCGCACCTCTGGGACGAGCTCGCCGGGGCGCTGGCGTGAAGCCGCCGGCGCTGTCGCGAGCCACCCTCGACCGGGCCGCCGAGCGGCGCACCGACGCCGGTTGGCTCGCCGAGGCGTGGGCCGACCCGGCCAGCCGGGTGCTGGTGCTCGACGACAAGCGGCGCACGCTGGTCGACGGCGACTCGTTGGTGCTCGTGCCGCCCGCCGAGGCGCCGCAGGACGGCGAGCGCCACCTGCTCGGCATCGACGCCGCGGGCGTCGTCTACTGGGCGGTGTCCGGTGAGCTGCCCCGGCGGCTCGGCGTACGCCCCGGAGGTCTGCGCGACGTCGGCGCGCTGCTCGGCGACCGCGACGCCGGGATGTTCGTGCAGGCGGTGGCGCTGGCCAACTGGCACGCGACCCACACCCACTGCCCGCGCTGCGGCACCGCGACGGAGATCGAGCAGGCCGGCTACACGCGGCGCTGCCCGGCCGACGGCAGCGACCACTTCCCGCGCACCGACCCCGCCGTCATCATGCTGGTCCACGACGGCGGCGACCGGGCGTTGCTCGGCCGCCAGCCGAGCTGGCCGCCCGGCTTCTACTCGACCCTCGCCGGGTTCGTCGAGCCGGGCGAGTCGCTCGAGCAAGCGGTTGCCCGCGAGGTGCTCGAAGAGGTGGGCGTCGCCGTCCGCGACGTCCGCTACGAGGGCAGCCAGCCCTGGCCGTTCCCCGCCAGCCTGATGCTGGGGTTCACCGCGGTCGCCGACGTCTGCGAACTGCACCTGCAGGCCGCGGAGATCGAGGACGCGCGCTGGGTGAGCCGCGACGAGATGCGCGACGGCACCCTGCGGCTGCCGACGGAGGTGTCGATCGCCCGGCGGCTCGTCGACTCCTGGCTGCTGGGTGAGTGACGAGCGGTCCTGACACTGCGGTCGGCCGCCGGCCGGCTATCCGCGGACCGACTCCGGGCGGCCGCGGCGCTTGGCCTGGTAGAGCGCCGCATCGGCCCGCACGATCAGCGACGCCTCGCTGTCGTCCGGTTGCAGCGTCGCGATGCCGGCGGAGAAGCAGACGGAGGAGTTCGCGTCCTGCAGCCGCTGCACCGCCCGGTGCGCCTCGGCCGTCGCCGCGCCCGGCAGGATCAGCGCGAACTCGTCGCCGCCGTAGCGCACGAGCAGGTCGCTGCCGCGCAGCGCTCCCCGCCACCCGGCCGCCGCGGCCACCAGCAGCGCGTCGCCGGCCGCGTGCCCGTGCCGGTCGTTGACGCCCTTCAGCCCGTCGATGTCGAGAAGGGCGACCGCCAGCGGTTCGCGGGTGCGGGCCGCGCGGGCTATCTCGATCGCGAGCGCCTGCCGGAACGCGTGCCGGTTGGGCAGGCCGGTGAGCTCGTCGGTGATAGCCACCCGCAGCAGCTGCTGGCGCATGAGTGCGACGACGATGCCCGCCGTGATCGTCGTGCCGGAGACGAGCAGGTAGACGGCGGGCGCGCCGGCCGGCGGGTCGATTGACAGGACCACGGCGTACGCCGTGATGGCGCCGGCGACGTGCGCGGCCGCGACCGTCCAGCGGAAGTAGGCGAAGGCGTAGAGAGCCGCCCAGATGAAGAAGAACGCCGTGACCAGCGACGTGGTGCTCCGATGGCCGAGGGCGATCCCGATGCTGACGATCACGATGCCCGCGTCGAGCATCGCGTGGTGGCTCCAGCCGGGCAGCCGGTTGCCGGCGACGAGCAGCAGCGCCGCGCACGGGTAGCCGAGCGCGCAGATGACCGCTTCGCGCGGCACGTCGATGCCCGGGCCGTGCGGCACGGCGAGCACGAGGAGCCCGAGCGTCGCCCCGACGAGGAACATGATCGCGAGCGCGACGTGCCCCTGGCGCTGGTAGCCGAGCACGTCGGGCATCGGCCCGCCGACCCCGACCGCGCCCGGCCGGCGGCAGAGCAGGCCGGATGCGTCACGCGTCATAGGGGGTGTATCGGCACGAACGGGACGCGCGTGAAGGATTTTGAGACGGCTAGCCGCGCAGCGGCGGGCGACCCGGTCCGGGTGGGCCGGCGAAAGCCTGGGCGATGCACACCCACTCCTCGGCGAGCGGGCCGATGACGTCGAGGTCGAGGTCGTCGCGGTGACGTCGCTGGGTGACGAGCAGCGCGAAGTGCTCGGCCGTCCCCGTGACGCGATCGGCGGCTTCGGGATCGCCCCAGGACCACGTGTCGCCGCCCGGTGACGTGACCTCGACGTAGACCTCGCCCTCGGGCGCGGGCAGCCCGCGGTTGGCATAGGCGAACCCGCGGGTGCGCACGCCGAGATGGCAGATGTGACGCAGCCGGTCGGTCGGCTCGCGGCGTACGCCGAGGGCGTCGGCGACGTCCTGGCCGTGCGCCCAGTACTCCATGAGCCGCGCGGTCGCGAACGACAGCGGGTTCATCGGCGGGCCGTACCACGGCAGCCGTGCCTTCGGGTCGGCCTGCCCCAGCGCGGCCAGCTCGCGGTCGCGGCCGGCGCGCCACAGCTCCAGCAGCTCGGCGGCCGACCGCGCGCGCATCTCCGCGACCGCGTCGTCCATGAAGGTGGCGGGGTCCATCGCCGCCACCTTCGCGGTGAACGCTTCCGGGTCGGTGATGGCCAGCACCGACTCCCGGTCGAAGAACGCCAGGTGCCCGACCGTGTCGTGGATGGTCCAGCCCTCGGCCGGCGTCGGCCGCTGCAGGTCGTCGGCCGCCGCGACGATCCGGTCGAGGTCGGTCATCTCCGCGCGCAGGTCCTCGAGCAGCGAGTGCAGGTCGGCCATGGCGCGAGCCTAGAGGCGTCCGCGGGCGCCGGCCTCGGCACTGCCTCGGTGGCGCGGCAGACTGCGAGCCATGGCGACGTGGGACGAGGAGCTGGCGGAGATCGAGCGGCGCCGCGCGTTCGCGCACGGCATGGGCGGCGAGGAGCGCGTCGCCCGCCAGCACGACAACGGCCGGCTGACGGTGCGCGAGCGCATCGACCGGCTGGTCGACCCCGGCTCGTGGCAGGAGGTCGGCACGTTCACCGGCGTCGCGGCGTACGACGAGCACGGTGCCCTCGCCGGCGTCACCCCGGCGAACATGGTCACCGGCCAGGGCCGGGTCGGCGGCGAGCGGGTCGTGGTCTGCGGTGACGACTTCACCGTGCGCGGGGGCGCGGCCGACGCGGCGATCCACGCCAAGCAGGTGCGGATGGAGCAGGCGGCGCTCGCGCTGCGGGTGCCGATCGTGCGGCTCATCGACGGCACCGGCGGCGGCGGCAGCGTGAAGTCGCTCGCCGACCACGGCCGCACCTACGTTCCGGAGAACCCGGGTTGGGAGCACGTCGTCGCCAACCTGGCCGCGGTGCCGGTCGTCGCCCTGGCGCTCGGACCCGTCGCCGGTCTGGGTGCTGCACGGCTGGTGACGAGCCACATCTCCTTGATGGTCAAGGAGATCAGCCAGGTCTTCGTCGCGGGCCCAGCCGTCGTCGAGGCCGGCATGCGTGAGCTGGTCGACAAGGAAGGCCTCGGCGGCTGGGAGCTCACCGCCAGAGCCGGCAGCGTCGACCTGGTGGTCGACTCCGAGGACGACGCGTTTGCGCTCACCCGTCGACTGCTGACCTACCTGCCGCGCAGCGTCTGGCACCTGCCCGCGCGCGGCCCGGTCACGGACGACGCGGGGAGGCGGGACGAGGCGCTGCGCGACGCCATCCCGCGGGAGCGACGCTCGCCCTACGACGTCCGCGCGATCCTCTCCACTGTCTTCGACGCCGGCAGCGTCATCGAGCTCGGTCGCCGCTACGCCCCCTCGACCGTCACCGCGCTGGCCCGGCTCGACGGCTGGCCCGTCGCGGTGCTGGCGAGCGACCCCCGCGTCTACGGCGGCGGGCTGACCGCCGAGGGCAGCGACAAGATGACTCGGTTCGTCGACCTGGCCGACACGTTCCACCTGCCGGTCGTGCACCTGGTCGACCAGCCCGGCTTCGTCATCGGCACCGCCGCGGAGAAGGCGGCGACGATCCGGCGCGGGTCACGTGCGCTGGCCGCGGTCTACCAGTCGAGCGTGCCCTGGGCCAGTGTGCTGCTGCGCCGGGTCTACGGGGTCGCGGGTGCGGCCCACCGGCCCGCGCACCGCTGGACCTATCGGGTGGCCTGGCCGTCGGGGGACTGGGGCTCGCTGCCGATCGAGGGTGGGCTCGAGGTCGCGTTCAAGCGGGTCATCGCGGAAGCCGGCGAGGAGGGCGAACGCCGCAAGGCCGAGATCGCCGAGCAGCTCGAGGCGGTCCGCTCGCCGTTCCGGACCGCCGAGGCCTTCCTGGTCGAGGAGATCGTCGACCCCGCGGACACCCGGCCGCTGCTGGTCGACTGGGTGCGCGGGGCCTACGACGTCCTCGCCACCTCGACCCTCGGGCCGAGCGCCCGCGCGATGCGTCCCTGACGTCCGCTAGCAGCCGAGACCGCAGAAGTTGATCACTAAAGTGGAGAAACGGTTGCTGTCACGCCGGAATTGTCCGGTTCCCATGCCCACAACTCGACTTTGGTGATCCACTTCGCGGTGCTGGCCGGCCGTTCAGAGCCGAGCCGAAGACAGGGGGCCGGGGCCGCGCGGGTGGGGGCAGTTCAGGGGGCCTGGGCCGCGTGGGTGGGGGCAGTTCAGAGGGCCGGGGTGCGTGGGTGGGGGCAGTTCAGGGGGCCTGGGCCGCGTGGGCGGGGGCAGTTCAGAGGGCCGGGGCCGCGCGGGTGGGGGCGGTGCAGGGTGCCGCCCCCACCCGATTTCCAGGGGGAGGGTTTCCGTCAGCTGGTCTGTGTCGGCGCGGGTGCCTGGTTGCCCATCCCGCCGGGCCCGCCCATCCCGCCGGGGCCGCCCGGACCCATTCGACCCATGGGACCCAGGTCGCGCGGCGGGCGCGGCGGCTTGCCCTCGTAGACCGCTCGAACCTTGCCGGCCGGGCCGATCAGCACGTGCACCGTCTGGCCGCTCAGCGCCGACAGCGTCGAGGGCTGGCCGTCCTTGAAGACGACTGACTTGCGGGCGAGGGTGTAGGTCTTGCGGTCGACCGTGAACGTGCTGCCGTTGACGCCCGACAGAGTGCCCGTGACCACCGTCATGTGCTGGCGACCGGGACGCGGAGCGGTCCCGCTCGCGATCTCCTTGAGGACGCCGTCCACGACCAGGACGCGGACCTGCTTGCCGTTGAGCTGGGACAGCGACGCGGCCTTGCCGTCGAGCCGGATCTTGGTGTTGGCGTCGGGCGTGTAGGACTGCGAGTGCCCGTCCTTGCTCACCACCGTGATCTCGTCACCCGAGACGGTGCCGGTGCCCCGCTGGAACTGCACGGTGTGGTCCTTGTTGTCCTTCCCCCAGACCGTGACGGTGCCGTACTCCGCCCGGGCGAGGGCGCCGAGGCCCGGGTGCCGCGGCCCCGGCTTGCCCGCAGCCGGTGGGTTGGTCGTGGTGGTGCTCGGCGAGTCGGCGCTGGCCAGACCGGTCTGGGACAGGATCGCCCCGGTGGCCGCGCCGGCGCCGAAGATGCCGACGGTGGCCCAGGTCGCCAGCCGTCTGGTGCCGGTGAGAGCACGCATGGTTCCTCCTCAGCGAGTGCTCGATCAGTGCACGAAGAGTGGTCGAGCACCCTGAGCATTGACTGAGAAGAACCTGAGGGTTTCCTGAACGGCGCCCCGACAGCGAAACCGCGCCCGGTGGGGGCGCGGTCTCAGGGGTGTCCGGGCCCGAGGGGGGACGGGCCCGGACGCTCGTGGGCAGGCGAAGCGCGGCGTACGACGCGCCAGCCGGCGGACTTCGGGGGAAGTGGCCCGGCCGGTGACCTCAGCGGCTGCTCGCCTCGGCGAGCGCACGCTCGGTCAGCACCCGGGCCAGGTGGCGACGGTACTCCGCGCTCGCCGTGACGTCACTCCCTGGCTCGGTGCCCTCGTCGGCGTGCGCCGCGGCGTCGGCGGCGGACGAACCCGAGGACAGGGCCGACTCGACCGCAGCTGCCCGCAGCGGCGTGGCGCCCATGTTGGCCAGCGCGACCCCGGTCGCGCCGTCGCTGCGCTGGACGGCGACCGCGACGGTCGCCCAGTCGATGGCTCGCCGGGTGAACTTCTGGTAGGCCCAGCCGCCCGGCGACTTGGGTACGCGCACCTCGACGAGCATCTCGTCGGGCTCGAGCACGGTCTCCAGGAAGCCGGTGAAGAACTCCGTGGCCGGCACGGTTCGCTCGCCCGACGGTCCGCGGAGCACGAAGGAGGCATTCATCGCCAGCAGTGCCGTCGGCAGGTCGGCCGACGGGTCGGCGTGCGCGCACGAGCCGCCGATCGTGCCGCGGTGGCGGATCTGCGGGTCGCCGACGAGACCGGCGACGTGGGCGAGCATCGGCACCGCCCGGCCGGCGACGTCGTTGGCGTGCAGGTCGGCGTGGCGGGTCAGTGCGCCGATCGCCACGGTGTCGCCGTCCTCGCGGACGTAGGAGAGCTCGGCGATGCGGCGTACGTCGATCAGGGTCTCGGGGGTTGCGAGCCGCAGCTTCATCAGCGGCAGCAGCGACTGTCCACCGGCGAGCAGCTTGGCCTCGTCGCCGAGCTCGGCGAGCAGCGACAGCGCCTCGTCGGCGGAACCGGCGCGGCGGTAGGCGAACGGCGCGGGGATCACTTGCCGGCCTCCGCTGCGGAGAGCACCGCGGCCACGATGTTGTGGTAGCCGGTGCAGCGGCAGAGGTTGCCCTCCAGCCCGGAGCGCACCTCTTCCTCCGTGGGATGCGGGTTTTCCTCGAGGAGCGAGATGGCCGCCATGACCATGCCCGGCGTGCAGAACCCGCACTGCAGACCGTGCTTCTCGCGGAATGCCTTCTGCACGGGGTGGTCGAGCTGCCCGGCGGGTGACAGTCCCTCGATCGTCGTGATGTCGCTGCCGTCGGCCGAGGCCGTCAGCACCGTGCACGACTTGACCGACTCGCCGTCGACCAGCACCGTGCACGCGCCGCACGACGTGGTGTCGCAACCGACGTTGGCACCGGTCAGGTCGAGCTGGTCGCGCAGGAAGTGGATGAGCAGCGTCCTGTCCTCCACGTCGGCCTCACGGCGCTGGCCGTTGACCGTCAACGACACCTTCACCGGGCCGCTCCTTCCTGGATCGCCCGCCACACCTTCTCCGAGGTGGTGGGCATGTCGATGTGCCGGATGCCGAGGTGCGCCACGGCGTCGATCACGGCGTTCTGCACCGCGGGCGTGGCGCCGATCGTGCCCGACTCGCCGATGCCTTTCACGCCGAGGGGGTTGACCGTGGTGGGGGTGGCCATGTCGACCAGCTCGAAGCTCGGCAGCAGGTCGGCGGTGATGAACCCGTAGTCGGCGAAGTTGCCGGTCACGGGGTTGCCGTCGGGGTCGTAGCGCATCTCCTCGAGCAGCGCCTGCGCAGCACCCTGCGCGATGCCGCCGTGGCGCTGACCCTCGGCGGCGATCGGGTTCACGATCTTGCCCGCGTCGTCGACGCTCACGACGCGCGTCAGGTCGACCCGACCGGTGCCGGTGTCGACCTCGACGACCGCCAGGTGCGCGCCGAACGGGAACGTCGCGCCCTGCGCCGTGAAGGAACCCTCGACGACCAGGCCGCGCTCGGTGCCTTCCTTCGCGGCGGCCGCAGCCGCAACCTCCGGCCACGACTTCACCTCGTCGGGAGAGCCGGCCACGTGGAAGACGCCCCGGTCCTTGTCCAGCTGGATGTCCCCCTCGGCCGCCTCCAGCAGGTCGGCAGCCACCGACTTGGCCCGCTCGACGGTGAGCACCGCGACCTCGTGCACCGCGACGCCGCCGGCCTGCAGCGACCGCGAGCCCATCGTGCCGCCGCCGGTCGCCACCTCGTCGGTGTCGCCGTGCTTGACCGTGATGCGCTCCACCGGGATGCCGAGCTCGTCGGAGGCGAGCATCGCCCAGCTCGTCGCGTGGCCCTGGCCGTGTGGCGAGGTGCCGGTCCAGACGGTGACGTCGCCGCTGGGGTGCACCTCGACCCGGGCCAGCTCGTCGAACGGTCCGGCGCCGTTGGTGATCTCGACGTAGGCGGAGACGCCGATGCCGAGCTGCTTCTGCGCGCCGCTGTCACGCCGCCGCTTCTGCTCCGCCCGTAGGTCGTCGTAACCGGCCGCGGCCAGCACCTTGTCGAGGGCGCCCGCGTAGTCGCCGGAGTCGTAGTTGGCGCCCGTGGGCGTCATGTGCGGGAAGGCGTCCTTGGCGATGAAGTTCTTCCGTCGTACGTCCGCCGGGTCCATGGCGATCTCGGCGGCGAAGCAGTCGATCGCCCGCTCGATGGCAGCGGTCGCCTCGGGCCGGCCGGCGCCGCGGTAGGCCAGCGTGTGGCAGGTGTTGGTGACGACCGAGACGCTCTTGTAGGCGATGTTCGGGATGTCGTAGACGCCCGGCGCCATCATCTGCGTGAAGAACGGCAGGAACGCGCCGAGGTTCGGGTAGGCGCCGGCGTCCTGCACGACCTCGAGGGCGTAGGCCGTGACTTTGCCGTCGCGGCTGCCCCCGATGGTGATCTTCTGGTGCTGGGCGCGGCCGTGGCCCATCGCCTGCATGTTCTCGCTGCGGTTCTCGGTCCAGCGCAGCGGCCGGTCGAGCGACTTGGCGAGGATCGCGACGAGGATGTCCTCCGGTGAGGTGCCGATCTTCGCGCCGAAGCCGCCGCCGACGTCCGGCGTGATGAGGTGCACCTGGGCCGGCTCGACGCCGCAGGACGCCGCGATGGCGTCGCGCGCGGCGTGCGGGTTCTGCGTGGACGTCCAGATGGTGAGCCGGCCGTCGTCGCCCCAGGCGCACGCCGTGCCGCGCACTTCCAGCGGCGCGGGCGCGACCCGGCTGTTGACGACGTCCTGGCGTACGACGACCTCGCAGCCGTCGAACATGTCGCCGTCGACGTCGCCGATGGCGAACGCCGCTGCGATGTTGGTGCCGGCGTCGGGGAACAGCAGCTGCTGGTCCGTGGCCGACTGTCGCGGGTCGACCAGCGGGTCGAGGGCGTCGTAGTCAACGACCACGAGCTCGGCCGCGTCCTCGCCCTGGTAGCGCTGCTCGGTGATCACCGCCGCGACCGGCTCGCCGACGTAGCGCACGACGTCGGTCGCGAGCCACGGCTTGGCGAAGCCGGGGTTCATGCCGAATTGCGGCGGGATCGGCGGCAGCGGGAGGTCGGCACCGGTGATGACGGCGAGGACGCCGGGTGCCCGGCGTGCCTCCTCGGCATCGATACCGGTGATCTTGGCGTGCGCGACCGCGGAACGCACGTAGGTGACCCACGCGGCTCCGGTCAGTCGTTCGTCACGCAGGTCGTCGACGTAGGTGCCTCCGACGGTGAGGAACTTCGGGTCCTCCGTGCGGAGCACTCGTGTGCCCATGACACTCACGAGGCGCGATCCTGCCCTATCGGTGTGAGTACCGCCACACCGGAGGGTCCCGTCAGGTCCGTCGGCGCCCGGGAGGCTCAGGCGGTGGCGCGCAGCCGGTCGACGACCTCGGCGAACGACGGGTTGGTCATCGCGGTGCCGTCGGGGAAGACGACTGTCGGTACCGTCTGGTTGCCGCCATTGACCGACATCACGTAGTCGGCGGCCTCGGGGTCCTGCTCGATGTCGACGTCGTCGTAGGCAATGCCCTCGCGGTCGAGCATCCGCTTGAGCCGCGTGCAGTAGCCGCACCACGGGGTGCTGTACATCGTCACGCGCTGTGGTGCCTGCCCCGACATGCCGATCCTCTCGTCGTACGCCGATGTTCTATCTGCACAACTATCGGACCTGCCGGGGGCTTCCCGGAGTGCCGCCGGTGTCGCAGCCGGCTGCGAGGATGGCCGTCGTGCCGGCCACTCCCGAAGGCGTCCTCGAGGCGCTCGACCCCGAGCAGCGCGCGGTCGCGGAAGCCGTGCGCGGCCCGGTGTGCGTGCTGGCCGGCGCCGGCACCGGCAAGACCCGCGCGATCACCCACCGGATCGCCTACGGCGCGTTGACCGGCGCGATGCCGCCCCAGCAGGTCCTCGCGGTGACGTTCACGACCCGTGCGGCCAGCGAGATGCGCAGCCGGCTGCGGCTGCTCGGCGTGGCCGGCGTGCAGGCGCACACCTTTCACGCCGCCGCGCTGCGTCAGCTCAAGTACTTCTGGCCGCGCCTGGTCGGCGGCGGCTTCCCCCGGCTGCTCGAGACGAAGCTGCGGGTGGTCGCCACCGCGGCCGGCCGCAGCCGAGTGCCGGCCCGCGGGCCGGTGCTCCGTGACCTGACCAGCGAGATCGAGTGGGCGAAGGCGACGCTCGCCGGCCCCGACGGCTACCCGGTCGCGGCGGCGCGGGCGCGCCGGGACCCGCCGGTCGCGGCCGAGGAGGTCGCGAAGGTCTATGCGGCCTACGAGGACGTGAAGCAGGCCGAGGGGCTGCTCGACTTCGAGGATCTCCTGCTGCTGACCGCCGCGGCGATCGAGGACCATCGCGACATCGCGGCCGAGGTGCGGGCGCGCTACCGGCACTTCGTCGTCGACGAGTTCCAGGACGTCAACCCGTTGCAGCAACGGCTGCTCGAGGGCTGGCTCGGTGACCGCACCGACATCTGTGTGGTGGGCGACGCCAACCAGACCATCTACTCGTTCACCGGGGCCTCCGCGTCGTACCTGTTGGACTTCCCGCGCCGCTACCCCGACGCGACCACGGTGCGGCTGGTGCGCGACTACCGCTCGACCCCGCAGGTGGTGGCACTGGCCAACCGGCTGCTCGGCCCGGCGAGCGGGCTGCAGCTGTTGGCCCAGCAGCCCGACGGACCGGAGCCGGCCTACGCCGAGCACGCCGACGAGCCCGCCGAGGCCGCTGCGGTGACCGCCGAGTGCCAGCGGCTGATCGCGTCGGGCGTGCCCGCGCGCGAGATCGCGGTGCTCTTCCGGGTCAACGCCCAGTCGGAGGTCTACGAGCAGGCGATGGCCGCGGCCGGCGTGCCCTACGTGCTGCGCGGCGGCGAGCGGTTCTTCGACCGGCCGGAGGTGCGCCAGGCAATCGTGCTGCTGCGCGGCGCGGCGCGCTCGCCCGAGGATGCCGCTCCGGCAGGTCTGGTCCACGACGTCACTCACGTGCTGGCCGCCGCGGGCTGGACACCCGAGCCGCCGGCCGGGTCAGGCGCCGCGCGGGAGCGGTGGGAGTCGGTGCGCGCGCTGCTCGGGCTGGCCGAGGAGCTGCTGGCCGCCGAACCGACCGCCGACCTGGCGGCTTTCGTCGCCGAGCTCGAGGCCCGCGCCGCCGCGCAGCACGCGCCTCAGGTCGAGGGTGTGACGCTCGCGTCGATGCACGCCGCCAAGGGCCTGGAGTGGGACGCCGTGTTCCTCGTCGGGCTGGTCGACGGGACCGTCCCGATCCAGCACGCGGTCTCGGCCGAGCAGGTGGAGGAGGAGCGACGGCTGCTGTACGTGGGCATCACCCGCGCCCGCCGGCACCTGCGGCTGTCGTGGGCGCTGTCCCGGTCGCCGGGCGGACGTGGCTCCCGGTCGCCGTCGCGATTTCTCGACGGGTTGCGGCCGGCGTCGTCGTCGGCCGCCCCGGCCCGCGCGCCGGGTCGGGCCAAGCAGCGCCGCGGGCCGGCGCGTTGCCGGGTCTGCCAGCGTCCGTTGTCGTCCACGGTCGAGCGCAAGCTCGGCCGGTGCGCGGGCTGCCCGTCGACGCTCGACGAGGCGCTCTTCGACCGGCTGCGCGCCTGGCGACTCGAGCGCGCCCGGGCGGGCAGCATGCCGGCTTTCGTGGTGTTCACCGACGCGACGCTCACGGCGATCGCCGAGATCCGGCCGGCCACGGTCGAGGCGCTGGCCGCCATCTCCGGGATTGGCCCGCGCAAGATCGAGGACTACGGCGACGAGGTGCTCGCCCTGGTCGCGGATGTTCCCCCGCCCTGATCACCGGCGGACCGCGACGCGAGAGCGTCGCTGGATGGCGCTGCGAGGGACCGACGTGGTTGCGGCAGAATCCCCGCTCATGCGCACGCCGCTCGACGAGCTCGTCGACCTGCTCGACCTCGAGCAGATCGAGGTCAACATCTTCCGCGGGCGCAGCCCGGAGGAGCGGCAGCAGCGGGTGTTCGGCGGGCAGGTGGCCGGGCAGGCGCTGGTCGCGGCCGGACGCACCGTGCCGATCGACCGGCCGGTGCACTCCTTGCACGCCTACTTCCTGCGGCCCGGTGACCCGGCGGTGCCGATCGTCTACACCGTTGACCGGCTGCGCGACGGTCGGTCGTTCACGACCCGGCGGGTCGTCGCCGTGCAGCACGGCGAGGCGATCTTCAACCTGTCGGCGTCGTTCCAGGTGCGCGAGGAGGGGCTCGACCACGAGTGGGACGCGCCGCCCGCGCCCGACCCCGAGTCGCTGCCGACCATGGCCGAGCGGATGAAGGCCTACGCCGAGAAGGTCCCCGACTTCGTGCTGCGGCCGCGGCCGATCGACGTACGCCACGTCGACGACCCGCCGTGGATCGCGCGGCTGTCCGGCAAGGGACACCCGCAGCAGATGGTGTGGATGCGGGCCGACGGGCGGCTGCCCGACGAGGAGCTCGTGCACGTCTGCGCCCTGACCTACGCCAGCGACATGACGCTGCTCGACTCGATCATGCTGCCGCACGAGGTGTCGTGGGAGCAGCTGCGCGGGGCGAGCCTCGACCACGCGATGTGGTTCCACCGGCCGTTCCGGGCGGACGAGTGGTTTCTCTACGTGCAGGAGAGCCCGTCGGCGTACGGCGCGCGCGGGCTGGCCCGTGGCCTGATCTACGACCGCGAGGGGCAGCTGATCGTGTCGGTCGTGCAGGAAGGGTTGATGCGGCTCGTGCGCTCGCGCCGCTGATGCGAGTCGGACCCGCCACCCGATTAATCCGTTGCGCCCTGCGCCGGTGACCTTTATCGTGCGGATCACGCCGTACGACGTGCCGTCGTCCGTGCGCCCACGCCCGAGGAGGCCTGCGATGGCCGGAGGAGGTGCCCGATGCTGAGCAGCACGCTCGCTGCCGTCGTGGCGCCCGCCTGCATGCCTTCGCAGCATGCCGGTGTGGGCGTCGGCGCCGGTCTCCAGGGGACCGGTATGTCCAGCGGCGGCACGTGCCCGATTCCGGGTTACCCGACCGTCCTCCGCGCCCGCGCGATCGCGTTTGTCGCGAGCGCTACGGCCGCCGCCAAGGACAACGACGTGTGGGGGTCCCGTGCCTGGAGCCCGCCGGTTTGACAGCCAAACGACCGGCAGCCTCCAGGGCCGCGGAACCCCGACCGGGATCCGCGGCCTTTTTGTTTGCCGGTCCTCCGTCCCCGTCCCTTCGAGCCCTGTCTCTCCGACTCCACCGACCACCAGCGTGACCCGGGCCACGAGCCCAGCGACGCATCTGTCCCACGAGGAGGTGTGACCCCGATGCAGCCCTGTCTGTCCGAACCGTTCGTCGAGGAAGAGCGGGTCGACCTGGAGCTCCCCTGTTGGGGAGCCGACCCCGACCTGTTCTTCGCCGAGTCGCCGGCCGACGTCGAGCGGGCCAAGGCCATGTGCCTGGACTGCCCCATCCGGCTGAGCTGCCTCGCGGGTGCCCTCGAGCGGCGGGAGCCGTGGGGCGTCTGGGGTGGGGAGTACTTCGAGCGCGGCTCGATCGTCCCGCGCAAGCGGCCACGGGGCCGGCCCCGCAAGGACGCCGTCGCCGCGTGAGCGCAGCCCACGGCCGCGTCCTGACGCGGCCGGATGACCGGGCTGTGGGGAGTTGTCCCAGCCGGGAAGCGGGCGGCTCCCCACAGCCCACTGCTTCGGCGACGCCGGTCGACCCCGGCGTATGCCGTCCCTCGTCCGAGCCGTGCGACCCACGGCCCGAACATCAGGAGTCCGACATGTTCAGCGTCATGACCGAACAGCTCGCGCGCGAACGCATGCGTGACCGCGAGCTGGAGGCGCAGCGAGCACGCATGCTCGCGCGCCTGCGCGCGACCCGGCGTCGGCAACGCCGCGCGGCCGCTGCACATCGCAGCTGGCGTGCGGTGCTCGCCCCGCGGTAGTGCGGCGGCCACCTCGGCCGCGCACTCGGGTCGCCCCGCTGCCCCGGCGCTCTCCTCCAGGATGAGTGCCGGGGCAGCGCCGTCTGTCGTCGGATGAGCGCCGTCGCGCACGCTTCTCGCTAGGGTTCGCCGCATGCCGCTGTCCGACCGGACCTTCGACACTGCCGTGGGCACGGGTTCGCCTGACGAACTGGCCGGCCTGCGCGAGCGGGCGTTGGACGTTCTCACCGATCCGGCGCTCGCGCGCATCGTGGAACTGGTGGCGTGGGCCGACGGTGACCATCTGTACGTCGCCAACGCGGCCGGCCGGTCGCGGGCGGCGCGCAACGCGCCGTCGTCGGTGGAGGTGCTGGCCGGGGCCGACCCGGTGGCGCGCCAGGATCCGCTGGCCTTCACACCGCTGCCCGCGGAATTCGCTGCTGCCGAAGGAAATTCCTACCCCTTCGCGTGGCAGCGGCTGGCATCGCTGTTCGATGACCCGCGTGCACCGGACCTTGCCGTCGTGCACACGGGTGCGCACCACTGGCCGGAGCGGGGCGGGCACCTGGGCGAGCACGGGTCGCTCGCTGTGGTGCAGTCCCGCGCGCCGCTGCTGCTGTCCGGCGCGGGCGTCAGGGAGCGTGGTGTGCTCCAGACGGCAGCACGCGTCGTCGACGTCGCCCCCACGTTGGCGTGGTTGGCCGGCGCGTCGCTGTCGTCGCTGGCCGACCTCGACGGTTCTGCGTTGGTCGACCTCGTCACGCCGACCGGCGGCTACGTGGTCGGCCTTCTCTGGGACGGCGTCAACTCCAACAGCCTGACCGCTTTGGCGGAGTCCGGCGACCTGCCGGCGGTCGCACGGCTGCTGTCGCAGGGCTGCGTGCTGGCCGGCGGCGCGATCGCGGAGTTCCCGAGCGTCACGCTCGTGAACCACACGTGCGCGCTGACCGGCGTCGGGCCGGGCCGGCACGGCATCGTCAACAACTCCTACTACGACCGCGTGCGCAGCGAGACGATCCATGCCAACGAGCAGAAGACCTGGCATCTCGCGACGGGCCTGCTGCGCGACGGCGTACGCACGGTCTTCGAGATGGTCGACGTGCAGACCGCCTGCGTCGACGAGCCCGTCGACCGGGGTGCCGACTACTCGACGTTCGCCCTCATCCGCGGCGGCGGGTCGAGCGACGGTGCGGCGTCGATGGACTCGGCGCTCCCGAACCCGCGTGAGGATCCGCACACGACCCAGGCGCACGTGCGCAACCGCAACTACGCGTTCGGCAGTCAGGTCGACGCGATCGGGCTGCAGCAGGTGCTGTCGCTGTGGGAGTCGCCGGAGTCCGCACCGCGGCTGATGTGGTGGAACAGCATGAACACCGACACCGGTCACCACGAAGGCGGCCCGCACTCGGACATCGCGCACGACTCGATGCGCGACGCCGACCGGCGACTGGGGGCGTTTCTCGCGCACCTGGACTCGCTTGGCATCACGGACCAGGTGACGTTCCTGCTGACCGCCGACCACGGGTCCGAGGGTGCCGACCCGGCGTGCACGGGCGACTGGGACGAAGCACTGCGCGAGGCCGGAGTTCCCTTCCGCGACGAGGCCTACGGCTTCATCTACCTGGG
>DASSKL010000092.1 GCA_035690485.1 Mycobacteriales bacterium
GTCCTCGTCCAGCGGCCCGATCGTGACCTTGAAGCCCTTGGTGTCCGTCGCCTCGCGTGTCTCACCGGCCGGCAACGGCTCGAACAGCCCGAGCTTGATGAGCGTGTCGATCGCCTTGCGGCCTGCCGCGCGCGGGATCACCGCGAGCTTGTCCGACAACCACTCCGGGTCCACTAGGCCGTCACTCTCATGGCGACAGCTCGCGGTGACCGCCATCCAGTGCAGCCCGACCGCGTAGCCGCTCAGCCTCCACGCCTTGCGGATCTTCGGCTTGTCGTCGTAGCCGTCGTCGCCCTTCGCCCAACTCAAGGCCCCGCCCCCGTCCAGTCCGAGCACCCCACGGGCGCGCAACGTGCAGAGCGCATCAACGTCGACCTCCCTCACGATTCTCATCACGGCCGTCACCGGGCCGCGTCCTCAGCGTGCTGCTCAAGCCATGCCAGGGCGATGACCGCCACGCCCGCCACGCGCTCCCTGATCGGCTCACCGGCCGCCAACGCGCCCCACACGGCACCGACAGCCAACTGGAGCTGATGGGCGGTCAGGGTGTCGTCGAGGCCGTGGTCACGCAGCCGCTGCACCTTGGGGGCGAGCTCGTGCGTCAGGGCGACCCGGCGGGCGATGGTGTCCGTGGCGTTCACGCGGCCTCGCCTCGCTTCCGCCGGTCGCCCGTCCCGCCACACGTCGCGCAGCGCACCGACTCAACGGCGGCCGGGTCACGAGGGTTCGCCTGCACGTCCACTGTGCCGTGGCCCTCGCAGTCGGGGCACTCAAGCTCGTCGGCGATGACCTGCCGGAGCCGGTCGATCTCCGCGCGCAGCGACGCGCGGGAACGCACGTCAGCCGGGATCTCCCCGTCGCGAGCCTCGGGCATCACCGCGACGGGCGGCCCCCACGTCGCGCCCGGGTTCGGGCGGGTGCAGACCTCCGTGGTGCCGTCGCTCCAGAAGCGGACCATCACCGTGCGGTCCGTGTTGACCATGAGGCTGCTGTGGGTCACGCGGCGCTCCTGGCGGTCCACGCCGGCTGCTGCTGCGGTGCCTGACCCTCCGCCTTGAGAAACGACAACTCCGACTGCCGCGCCGACAACGCACGGGCACGCATCTCGCCCCACGCCTTGATGTGCTTCACCTTGCGCTCGAGCTGCAGAAACTCGCGGCGAACCTCCGGGTCGATCCGCTGCCGGGCGTGCGCGTCACGCTGACGCTCGCTCGGGAGCCTCTCGTCGCGCCGGCGGTACTCGTCCTCGACGGCCACCAAGGCGGCGTCCATGGCGTCCTCGTAGTCGATCTCCGCGCGCGCGAGCGCGTCGGTCATGCCGGCAAGCTCCTTACTTGCGAGGTCGAGCGCCTGGCAGTCCGCGTCGATCGCCGCCATGAGAGATGCAGCGTCGGTCACGCGGCCTCCGCGTCGACGGCCTCGCGCTTCACATCACGGACACTCGGCGGCGAGGTGGTACATGCCTGCGCGAGCATCCGCGCGGCCTCCGGGTCGCTCAGCGTCAAGCGGCCGGCGAGCGCCTTGAGCTGCGTCGCATCGGGCTTGGACTTCCAGCAACGTTCGGCGTCCGCCTCGCTCACCAGGCCCTCGTTGACGAGCGTGTTGAGCGTGTCGCGGACCTTGCCCTCCGGCCACGACGTGGACTCCGCCACCTTGAACCCAAACCCAGCGGCGTGCGCGGTGCCAACACCATGCCGCTCCCGAAGCTCCGCCGCGAGCGCACGCTTCGCCTCCAAGGTCTGCCGGTCAAGCTCGGCGATCTCCTCCGCGACCGTGAGCAACGCACGGTCCGACGCCTCCCTGAGCGAAACGAGCTCCCCGGTGTCCTGGTCAGGGATGGTGAGGTTGCCGCCCCGGTCGAAGATCACCGGGAGACTCATGCCGCCACCTGACCCTTCTCGGCGAGCCACTTCTGCAACTTCAACGCGGTCGGCGCGTCCAGCCCGGCGACCCTCTGCGCGAAGTTCTCGTCCTGCGGGGCGTTGTGCTCATCGAGCCACGCGACGAGCTGCTTCACGCTGACTGCCTGGGCGTTCTGGAACGCCGCGACGATCGCCTGGTACTGCTCCTGCGTGACCCTCCCCGCCTCGCGCTTCGCCATGTCCCCCGACTGCTGCCCGGCACCATCGGGCTCCGCGAACGTCATCTCCTCGGCCGGCGTCGTCTGATAGCCCCCGAGACTCACCACGAACCCCAGCGGCCCCTTCAACGCCTTCGACGTGGCCCGCGTCTGCGCCATCGACAACCGCGCATAGTCATCCGATGACTTCCACGGGCCACGCTTCTCATGCTTCGTGCAGAGCGCATCTGCCCGGCCGACCACCCGGCCGTCGATCGTGCGCGCCTCAACGGTCGCCTTGAAGCCACCGTCGATCGGCTCCGTGTCGACGCACACGGCGGTCACGCCGAGCATCGACCCGAGAAGCTGCCACCCCTCGACCTTGACGTGGCCCTTCCCCTGGATGCGCTCGACGAGGCCCTTCTTGTCGAGCACATCCTTGAGAGCGTCCGCTATGCGAGAGGCACGCTCAACGACCTCCACCGGATCATCGGTACGAAACAGCGTCGTGGCGTGCTGCTGCTCGACATGCTCGATGTCTGTGCCAACCTCTTCGGCGGTGCCGTCGATGACGTTCTGCTCGCCCATCACGCCACCTGCTCCCGGTCGGCGAGCATCCGCCGGTACTCCGCCTCGAAGTGCCACGGCTCGTCCAGCACATCCATCGCGGCATCCAGCGAGGCCACCTCACCCCCACGGATCAAGTAGCGCAGCAGCGCGTTGACCTCCTCGCGGTCATCACACCAGACGCGCGTCGTCGTCTGCCCGGGCATCTCAGGCCACCACCTTCCGGTCGGCCTCGACACGCTCGCCATCCTCGTCGACCTCGAACAGCACCTCCAGCCGGGGCACCTTCACCTTGTCCGCCGTGCCGGAGTCGTTGTCGATCACCACCACGTCGCTGACCTTCACCCGGCACGCGAGGAACCGCTTCGCGTTCTCCTGGTAGCGGGCCGCCATGAACGGCCGCGCGCACAGATGCAGCCCCCCAACGCACGCCGGCACCGAGTCCCAGTCATCGCACTCCACCATCGAGCCGGGCGTGTACGTCGCCCCGTGACGGGAGCGGTAGTCGCCGTCCACCGCCTTGAACAGCACCGCGGTGTCGTCGTGCTCGACGCCGTAGTAGTCCAGCCAGTCTGCGGGCGTGTCCAGCGGCGGGATCTGGATGAGCACCCCGCCGTTGACCTTCGCGGTGTCGCCGTTGCGATGGACCGCCACGAACTTCGACGCCCTCACGGTCGCCTGGCCGAACGCGGCGAAGAACCCGCGGCGGCAGACCGGGATGTTCCCGTCGGCGACGGCCTGGTCGAGCTGCTGCTGGGTGGTGACCTCCACGAGGTCGGGGGTATGCTTCGGGGTGGCCATCAGGGCCTTGCCTCCTGTTGGTCGTGGCCCTCATGCCGGTCGCTCGGCGTGAGGGCCGTTGTCTTGGCGGGGTCGTGACGACTCACTTGCTCACCACCACAGCGGCGACGTGTGAGATGTCGAGCCAGAGCGGGTCGGTCTTGGCGGTGTTCAGCGACTGCCATTTGATCTCCCGCAGATCACCGTCGAGGCGGCCGTAGGTGGTCGTGAAGCCCTTGCCGTGCAGATCGATGACCTGACCGCTCTTGAGGTAGACGTGGCAGACGCTCACGCCGCCATCCCCGCTCGGCACGGCGGGCACATGCCCCACCGCAAGTCCGGGTGCGGCTCACGACACGAATGGCACGCGTCGAGCCGCCCGTAGTCCGTGTTCGGGGGCTGCGAAGCGCCGGGCTGCTCGCCGTCGGGCGCATCGAACCTGTGAAAGCTGCCCGTGCCGCAGGGGAGGACGACGGCACGGGCCGGGGAGGGAGAA
>DASSKL010000093.1 GCA_035690485.1 Mycobacteriales bacterium
GCGGCGGCGTACCCCGAGCTGTTGCGCACGGTGCGGACGGCGTTCGAGGTGCGGGCTGCGGACCTCGCGCTCTTCCGCGACCTCGGGCACTACGAGCTGCACCGGCTGACCCGCGAGGGTTACCAGCACCTCGACGAGGCCCCGGACGAGTTCCTCGCACTGCTGCACGACGTCGCCGTACCTACCCGCGTCGGCCCTCAGCACGGTGACGAGCTGCTGCGGGAGGCGCTCCAGACCGCCGGCCGGCAGGACGCGATCGTGCTGCCGCTGCACAGCGAGGGGCGTCTGGTCGGCCAGCTGTGCCTCTACGACCGCACCGGCATGGTCGCGTTCGAGGACGGCGAGCTCGCGGTCGCGTCCGCGATCGCAGCCGAGGTGGTGGGCTTCCTCGACCGGACGGCACTGGTCGAGTCGTTGCGCGACGAGCGTCGCAAGCTCGCCGACATCATCGGGTCCACCTCCGACGGGATCCTGACGCTGGCGGCCGACGGGACCATCGACAGCTGGAACACCGGCATGGCGGCGATCACCGGCTACCCGGCCGGCGACATGGTCGGCACCGCCCACTTCGGCCAGCTGCGCCCTCGTGACGCGGCCGGCAACGACCTCTACCTCGAGCATTGGGCCAGCCGCGACAGCGCGCTGCCGACCGAGATGCAGGTCATCACGGCTGCCGGTGAGACGGTGTGGCTGTCCTGCTCCTACACGGCGGTGCCGACGTCCGACGGGCGCCCGGGGACCTGCATCATCGTCGCCCGCAACGTCACCCAGCTGCGCGACCTGGAGCGGCTCAAGGACGACTTCGTCGCGGTGGTCTCGCACGAGCTGCGGACGCCGTTGTCGTCGATCAAGGGCTGGACCAACACACTGATCACCCGCCGCGAGCGGATGACCGCGGAGCAACAGGCCGACGGGCTGCAGGCGATCTCGCGCCAGGCGCACCGGCTCGAGCAGCTGGTGCTCAACATCCTCGAGGCCTCGCGGATCGAGGCCGGGATGCGCGGCGTCGACGAAACCGTCGACGTCTCCCACGTCGTCCGCAAGGTCGTCGAGGACGTGACCGCGCTCTTCCCGAGCCGCCTCATCCGGGCCGCCGGGATCGACGCGCCGACCCTCGCGCTGGGCCAGCACGTGTGGGTCGAGCGCTCGGTGGCCAACCTCCTGTTCAACGCGGTGAAGTACTCACCCGAGGACCAGCCGGTCGAGGTGCAGGTCGACTGGGTCGGCACCGAGGTGTCGATCGTCGTCACGGACCGCGGCACCGGCATCCCCCAGGACGCCACCGAGCGCATCTTCCAGCGCTTCGAGAGGTTGCCGGGGGCGCAGACCCAGACCGGTACCGGCCTCGGCCTCTACATCACCCGCCAGCTCGTCGGCGCCATGAACGGCACGGTCGACGTGCACCCCAACCCGGTCGGCGGCAGCGTGTTCACGCTGCGACTCCAGGCGGCCGCCCTGCGCGTCCCGGAACAGATGCGCGCGGACACCTGGACCAGCAGGCTACGGCTCGTCGACTGACGTCGAGGGCGTCATGGTGAGATCGACCCCATGACCGAACAGCTCCGTGGCCTCGACCTCGACCGGGTCACGCCCTGGCTCGTCGACCACGTCCCCGGCGTCAAGGGGCCGATCACCGCGCGCCTGATCGCCGGCGGCCGATCGAACCTCACCTTTCAGCTGACCGACGCCGCGGGTCGCAATCTCGTCTTGCGCCGCCCGCCGACCGGCAACGTGCTGGCGACCGCGCACGACATGGGGCGGGAGTTCCGGCTCATCTCGGCGCTGCACCCGACGCCCGTCCCCGTCCCCGCGCCACTGGGGCTGTGCACCGACGAGTCGGTCAACGACGCCGACTTCTATCTCATGGACTTCGTCGAGGGTGTCGTCGTCGACGGGCCGATCGCCGCCGAGAAACTCGACGAACCCGCGCGCCGTGAGGCGGGCCTCGACCTGGCCCGGGTGGCCGCCGCGCTGCACGCCGTCGACGTCGACGAGGTCGGCCTCGGCGACCTGGCCAAGCGCGAGGACTACCTCGGCCGCCAGCTGCGGCGCTGGTCGAAGCAGTACAAGAGCGTCGAGAGCCGCTCCATCCCCGCGGTCGACGAGGCCTTCGAGCGGCTGTCGGCGCAGGCGCCCCCGCAGCGCTACACCGGGATCGTGCACGGCGACTACCGGCTCGGCAACGTGCTCGTCGGGGCTGCCGACGGCCGGGTGAAGGCCGTCCTCGACTGGGAGCTGTGCACGCTCGGTGACGTGCTGGCCGACGTCGGCTGGATGCTCGCCTACTGGGCGACCTCGACCGACGACGCGGCTGGTCTGGTGGCGCCGTATCCCTCAGGTTTCGTCTCGCGGGCCGAGATGCTCGACCGCTACGCCGCCGACACCGGCCGCGACCTCTCGGACATGCCCTACTACGTCGCGTTCGCGCAGTGGCGGATGGCCTGCATCATGGAGGGGGTATACGCCCGCTTCAAGGCGGGCGTCATGGGTGACCAGTCCGACGTCGACGTCGAAGCGCTGGGCTCGCTCACGGTCGAGCGCGCCGAGGCTGCGGTGGCCACCTTGCGCGATCGGTGAACCTGGCCGCGATGTCGGCCGATGATGAACGAGTGACCACTCTGGGCGAGGAGTTCGCGCGCGCGCTCGACGCTGCTCGCGACGGCTCCGAGTGGGGCTTCGTCGAGCTGTTCCGCTCGGTGCAACCGGCGTTGCTGCGTTACCTCGGCGCGCTCGCCGGCCCGCTCGCCGAGGACGTCGCGGCGGAAACCTGGTTACGCGTCGTACACGACCTCGCGCGGTTCGAGGGCGACGAGGACGGTTTCCGCGCCTGGGTGTTCACGATCGCCCGGCACCGCTGGCTCGATGCGCGCCGCGCCGCTGCGCGCCGTCCGCCGGAGGTGTACGACGGGGGCGAGGCCCTCGCCGAGATCCCGTCGAGCGAGGTCGTGGCCGACGCCGTGGAGGAGGCGATGTCCACGGAAGCAGCGCTTCAGCTGATCGCCACGCTTCCGCCGGACCAGGCCGAGGCCGTGCTGCTGCGGGTCGTCGGCGGGCTCGACGTCGACCGCGTCGCCGCGATCATGGGCAAGCGTCCCGGCCACGTCCGCGTGCTGTCCCACCGGGGGCTGAAGCGTCTCGCCGTGCTCGTGCAAGATCCCGCCGGGTCGGGCCACGTTGTAACGCAGCGCAACCACCCGACGGTTGGACGGGTGTGATGGACGACGAGATGATCGAGCGCCTTCTGGCCTCGCCCGCGACGGCCGCCGAGGAGGCGCCGGAGCTGGCCATGCTGCTCGCCGCCGCATCGACCTACCCGACCGACCTCGGTCCCGTTGCCGGTCAGGAGGCGGCGCTCGCCGCCTTCCGCGCCGGCGGGGTGGCCGCCCCCCCGCGTAGGAAGCGCATGCTCGGTAAGGCCCTGGCCGCAAAGACTCTCGCCATGCTCGGCGCCGGCACGTTGGTCCTCGGCGGAGGTGTCGCCGCGGCCGCTGCCGCCGACACTCTCCCGGTACCCGCCCAGAATGCGATCTCGGGCGCAGCCAGCCACGTCGGGCTCGACTTCCCGAGCCATGCCCAGGGCAACCACCACGGCTGGCAGAACAGCAACAACCCGCACCACCAAGGCAACGGCAACGACAACCAGGGCACCGACAACGGCAACAAGGACAACGGCAACCAGCCCGACAACCACGGTGCCTACGTCTCCGGTGTCGCCCGTAGCGCCTCCCCTGGCCCGGGCCACGGAAAGACGGTCTCTGACGCGGCGCACAGCCAGGACGGCAAGCCGACGCCGGCACAGAGCCACGGCCCTGACGCCAACGCCACCGACCACGGCGCGACCAACCAGTCCCAGGCCGGGGACGGCGCCCCCGAGCCCCAGGAGAACGAGACCTCCGAGGCGCCGGAGACCGACACGTCCGGTGCTCCGTCGGGGCTCGGTTCCGGCCACGCGCCCGGCTCGCACGGCTGATCACGGACTGCCCGCCTCACCGCAACCTCGACGCTGTGGGGGTGCCGACTCGCCCCGGCACCCCCGCACCGTCGGGGTAACTGTCGGATCGAGGACCTGCCGGTCCGACGTAGCCTGGTGGCGTGATCAGCCCGCTGCTCGAGCTAGCCGGCGCGGTCGAGGCGGACCCGCCTGACCGCGGTGTCGCCGCGCACTACGGCGACCCCTACCGCGAGCAGCGTCAGCTCGCCGAGCATGCGGCACTCGTCGATCGCAGCAACCGGGGCATCCTGCGGGTCAGCGGCCCCGACCGGTTGTCCTGGTTGCACTCGCTGACCAGCCAGCACCTCAGCCACCTGCCGCCGCACGAGCCGGTGCAGGGGCTCGTCCTCGACCCGCACGGCCACGTGGAGCACCACTTCACGGCGTACGACGACGGCACGTCCACCTGGCTCGACGTCGAGCCAGGCACGGCCGAGTCACTGCTCGGCTACCTGAAGTCGATGGTGTTCATGCTGCGGGTCGAGCCGGCGGACGTGACCGACGCATGGGCGCTGCTCACCGTCGGTGGGCCCGAGTCGCCCGCGATCGAGGGAGCTCGCCACCTGCCGTGGGGCAGCGACGTTCTGGTGCCACGCGCAGAGATGCGCCGGTTCCAGGAAGACCTCGGTCTGCCGGTCGCCGGCATGGACGCGTTCGAGGCGTTGCGCGTCGCCGCGCATCGGCCCCGGCTCGGCAAGGAGACCGACCACCGCACGATCCCGCACGAGCTCGGCTGGATCGGCACCGCCGTCCACCTCGACAAGGGCTGCTACCGCGGGCAGGAGACCGTCGCCCGGGTGCACAACCTCGGCCGCCCGCCCCGGCGTCTGGTCTTCCTCCACCTCGACGGCAGTGACTCGACCCTGCCCGCGACCGGCGACCCGGTGTCGTCGGACGATCGCCAGGTCGGTTACGTCGGCACCGCCGTACGCCATTACGAGCTGGGTCCGGTGGCGCTCGCGGTCGTGAAGCGCAACACCCCCGACGACGCGGAGCTGATCGCCGGCGGCGTCCCGGCCAAGGTGGAGCGCGTCGTCGACGTCTGACCGGCGCTCAGCCGGCGGCCTGCGCCACGAGCGCCCGCATCGCTGCCCGCTCCCGTGCCGAGGCGTTCACGTCGCCCTCGCGCAGCGCCGCCACCGGCCCCAGCCAGCGCGCCGCACCTTGCCGGTCGACCGCGCCCAGGAACGCGTTGAGGAACAGCGACCGTCCCGCCGCCGTCACCAGGCGCTGCGCCAGCTGCGCCGGCGGCGGGGAGAAGCAGGCGAGGATCACCCAGGACTCCGCGACGTCAGCGTCTCTCGGCCCCTTTGCCAGGCCGCTCCAGTCGATGAGCACCGGCCCCCGGTCGCTGAGGATCACGTTGCCCGGATGCAGGTCGCGGTGCAGCAGGCCGGTGCCGATGCCGTACGGCGCGGGCAACGGCGCTCCCTCCGGCACCGGCACCGCGTCGAGCTGGCGGTGCAGCTGAGCGAGCAGCCGCCCGCCCGCCCGCACGCGCCACGGGCGACGGGCGACGTCGTCGAGCAGTGTGGGCCCCGAGACCTTCTCCATGACGATGTCGCCGCCTTCGGCGTGCACCACGTGCGGCACCGCCACTCCGTGCCGGGCCGCCCACAGCATCGCCTCCGCCTCGCGGGCGCAGTCCGGTGTGCCTTGCCATCGGGCGAGGAAGTCGTCGCGGTAGCGGCGCAGCACCGTCCCGTCACCGAGGTCGTAGACGTCGGCGGCGCGGCCGGAGGCAAGCAGATCCACGCGAGCATCATGCAGGATGGGCCCGGTGTGGGCCCTCGACGACGAGCTGCGTGCGCAGGTGGCGCGGGCGCTGCAGGGCTTCGAGCGACGCCCCGCGTCCGATGCCGGCGACCTCAAGCAGGCGGCCGTCGCGATCACCGTGGTGCGCGCCCGCACCGGACGGGCGGCGTTCCTGCTGACGCACCGCTCGACCAGGCTGCGCCGCCACTCCGGCCAGTGGGCGCTGCCCGGCGGGCGGCTCGACGAGGGCGAGACAGCGGTGCAGGCGGCGCTGCGGGAGCTGCACGAGGAGCTCGGCATCGCGCTGCCGGTCGACTGCGTGCTCGGCCTGCTCGACGACTACGTGACTCGGTCCGGCTACGTCATGACGCCGGTCGTCGTCTGGGGAGCGGGCGCTGGGCACCCGGTGCCCAACCCCGACGAGGTGGCGTCGGTCCACTACGTGCCGCTCGACCACATCACCCGGCCGGAGAACCCGATCATCGTCGACGAGCCGGGCAACCCCGACCCGGTCATGCGGCTACGCCTGCAGAACCGCTTCATCCACGCGCCGACGGCGGCGGTCCTCTACCAGTTCGCCGAGGTCTGCCTGTGCGGGCGGGCGACGCGGGTCGCGCACCTCGGCCAGCCCCGCTTCACCTGGCGCTGACCGGCGGTCAGCGCGCCCAGCACCGAGGTTGCCCGTCGAGCAGCACCGGACAGGTGCCGCGCGGGCCGACCGCCTCGCTGGTGCGCCACACGTCGGTGTTGCCGGCGCCGTCGGCCGCCTGCACCTGCAGCTGGTAGATACCGCTCGGCGGCACGCCCACCAGCAGCGAGCGGCTGTCGCTCGCGTAGGTCGTCAACCACGGCGAGCCGTTGCGCAGCAGCACGATCGTGTAACCGAGCCCCGACGGCGTGCCGCCGTCGGTCGCGCTCCAACCGGCGGTCAGCAGGCCGTCGGCGTACCTGCTGAGCGTTGCCGTGCCGACGGGCGTGGTGGTGTCGAGCACGACCGGCGCCGTCGTCACGTCGCAACCGCCGGACGTGCGCAGCGCGAAGCCGATCGGCTGCCCGCCCGGCGACACGGTCGTCGATGCCGTCTGCGGAGGCGAACCCGCGGCCGCGGACGTGCAGTCGGTCACTCCCTGACCGACCGCATAGCCCGTGCCGCCGACCGTCGTCGGCACACCGAGCGCCACGCTGACCGTGCTCGCGCGGGTGCCGGACGGCGCGACGATCGCCGGCTGCAGGAGATCGCCGGTCAGTGTGTCCCACTGCGGGCTGCCGAGCCCGGTCACCAGGTCGTAGCCGAGACCCGCCGGGAACAGCCCGTTGCTCCCGGTGACCACGTCACGGAAGGCCTCCGGGTGCGCGTAGAGCGCCGGGTGCACGTCACCGATCCCCGTCGTCACGCCGCGCGCGGCGAGCGCACCGGCGAACATGCCCGCCTGCAGCGGTGCACCCAGGCTGGTCCCGCCGGCCGCCCACCACAGCTCGCTGCCCGGGCCGCCGCCCGACCAGTAGACCGCGAAGCCGTTCTGCGGGTCGGCGACGGCGGAGATGTCCGGCACGAGCCGCCGGTCCGGCAGGCCGGGCACGCCGCGCTGCCAGGCGGGCCTCGTGAACAGGGCCGACACGCCGCCGCCACTGCCGGCGACCGGCGTCGCGCTGAGCAGGCTCGGCCCCCACGCCGTCTCCGCCCAGCCCGTGCTCGACTGGCGCAGCGTGGTGCCGCCGACGCCGACTACGTACGGCGAGGATGCCGGGAAGTCCACGGACACGGCGTCCGCGTACGGCGTGCCGGCCGGGCAGTCCCAGACCGACGCGTCGCCGGAGGCGGCGAACACCGTCACGCCGAGCGCGGCGAGCCGGGCGATCTGGTCGTTCATGGCGAGGATCTGCGTGCGCCCGAGGTCCTGCTCGCAGTCGCCCCACGACGTCGTCACGACGCTGATCGGCACTCCGGCCTGCACGTCGTCGGCGATCCGCTTCCAGACGAGCACCCCGCCCGTGGCGTCGTTCGTGCTCACGTAGACGCGCTGCGCCGCTCCGGGGGCCGCCGAGGTGATGGCCTCCTGGTCGAGGGCGACCTCGAAGTCGTCGCCGGCAGCAGCCGGTCGGGTGACCGAGGCGCCGTTGACGGAGATCGCGGTCAAGGTCGGCACCGGCAGCCCGTTGGCGTTGGCGTAGTTGACCAGGTCGCCGCCGTTCGCCGTACCGGCGAGCTGCGGCCAGCCGCTGAACTGCACGCTGGCGACGGTCGCGCCGGTGCCCGCCGCCGCCGGGGCGAACGAGCCGTAGGCCGCGTTGATCTGGGTCGGCGCGAGCGTGCTCGACAGGCGCGGCCCGAGCGGCCCGTCGGCCGTCGCGCGGTGCCGGAACAGTGGCCGCTGCTGGAGGCCGATCACCGCGCGCGCGTCCGCGACGAGCGCTGCGGGGAGCTGCCCGTGCGGGAACACCGCGGCCGCCTGCTCGGCGCCGCCCGACGCGGTGACCGTCCACGGGCTGGAGCTGGTCACGGCCAGGCCGTGCGCGCGCAGCCACCGGGTGACACGGTCGCGGGCCGCGCTCGACGGGGCGACGTGTTGCAGGGCGGCGATCCTTTCGGCCAGCGCGTGGGGGCCGTGGGTGGCGAGGGCGTCGAGCCCGGCCGGGTTGCTCGGCGTCAGGGCGATCGTCACATCGACGTCGGGGCCGGGGTCGGCGTGCGCGGGCAGCGCGCTCAGCGTGAGGGGCGCGGCCAGGAGTCCGGACAGCAGCGCGCCGGCGACACGGTGGAGCGGATGCACACACCGACTATCGGGGGTGGACCGCCCGTTATTACGCGTTTCCGCGAAACCACCGCACGTCGCGGCGTTCCGGTCACAGCCCGAAGAAGCCGCGCTTCTTCGTCTTGCGATCGGCGGTGGTGGCGGTCCGCTGCTGCGGCGCGACCCGTGCCGGAGTCGGTGCGGGCGCGGGCTCATCGTCGATGCCGAGCGACGAGAGCTCCCGCAGCAGGGCAGCCGTGTCGGTGTGCTCGCGGTCGACCGCCGGGCGCGCCGGCGGCGGCTCGACGGTCCGGGCGGCGGACGGCTCGAACTCGTCGTGCGCGTCGTGCGCGTCGTGCTCGGGAGCCGGGGTCGGCTCGTCCACGGGTTCGCGGGCGGCCAGCTCCGACAGCAGTGCCGCGGCGGCGCTCTGCTGCTCGGCCCGTTGGCGCAGGTCGTCGGGTGACAGCTGCGGCTCGTCGAGGACGAGCTCGGCCGCGGTCTCCGGCTCGCTGTGCTCCTCGGACTGTGCCGCCACGAGCGGTTCGTCGAGGGCGGCGAGGGCGGCGAACTCCGCGAGTGCCGAAGGATTCGGCGCGGGCGCCGGCGTCCCGACCGTGAAGTACGTGTCCGCGAACTCGGCCACGGTCATGTCCTCGACCGCGGCCTCCTGGAACGCAGCGAGGTCGAAGACGGCGCCGTCGTCGTCGTTCTCGGCGGCGCTGTCGTTCGACGGGTCGTCCTCGAGGGCGGTGTCGTCGAAGAAGTCCTGGACGGCCGCCAAGGACGCGTCCGGGTCCATGTCTTCGACCGTGTCCACGGACTCGACCGGGTCCACATCTTCGCCCCAGTCAGCATCGTCGGCCGTGTCCACGGGCTCGACCAGGTCCACGTCTTCGACCGTGTCCACGTCTTCGACCGTGTCCACGGGCTCGACCGGGTCCACGGGCTCGACCAGCTCGGTCGCCCACGAGTCCTCGACCTCGAAGGAATCGAACGTCGGCGGCTCGTCCGTGGCCTCCTGGCCGGACTCCCGCGCGACGTCGTCGGTGACATCGCCGGTGGCGGCGCGGGACGTCTCCTCGGCCACCTCGTCCAGAGCGGCACCCGCCGGCTCTGCCGGAGCCTCGTCGTCGAACGGCTCGGGAATCCGGTCGGCTGCGACGTCGGTCGGCTCCTCGGCGCCGGCTGCCTGGCCGGGCACGAGCGAGATCACCGGCGCCAGGGGTTCCGTGTCCACCCGGTGGGCGGCCACTTCCTCCAGCGCCTGGTGGTGCATCGCCTCGGCCATCGCATGGGCGGCCGCGAGCTCGGCTGCCGCAGCCGCACGGATCTGCTGTTGGCGGCGCCGGTCCTCGTCGTCGGAGACGGTCGCCGCTGCCGCCGGTTGGCGGCGCAGCTCCGCCGGTACGGCGTAGGGGTCGGGTGAGGCGTCGGGTGCCGGGCCCAGCACGTTGGCCAGCGCCTGGGAGACCCGGGCCAGCGACGTACCGAAGTCGGTGTCCTCCTCGCGGGGCCGGCCGTCGGAGAACTCGACGAGGCCCGCTTCCATCAGCCGCAGCAGCACCCGGCCGGCCTCGAAGAGCGTGTGCCCGCACTCGTAGGCGAGCTCGCCCACCGTCCGCCGGCCGTCCACCTTGCACAGCAACGACCAGGCGTCGGCGTCGAGCGCCATCTCGGCCGCGCCGCCACGGGTGGCGAGCATGGGCACGACCCACGGGCCGGGCACCACCGTGCAGATCTCGCCCCAGGTCGTCGACCGCTGCTGGAGCGAGTCGACCAGCTCCTCCACCGAGGTCGGCGGTACGAGCTCGTCGCGCGTCGCCTCCTCCTGGCGGAAGCGCCAGGTGCCCGACTGCCAGCCGAGCAGGTCCCAGACCGCGTCGCGCAGCTGCTCGCCGACGATCCGTTCGATGACGCCCTGGTCGATGAAGCCCAGGTAGACCAGCAGCTCGCCCAGCCGCCAGCCCTGCAGCTCGGTGCGCTGCACCTCCAGGGCCTCGGCGAGCGCGTCGGGCGCGAGCTCTCCGGAGGAGACCAGGCGGGCGCCCAGCCGGCGCCAGCGTCCGGGCACGTTCACCGAGTAGATGCAGCCCGAGCGCAGGTAGACGCGAGCCTCCCGGTCCTCCGGGTCGACCACGTGCAGGCAGCCCGTGACGGCGTCGTCGGCGAGCGACCGCAGCACCGGCAGGAGGGGTGCGGTCGTCAGCTCGCCCTTCCGCACGTACGGCCTCCTCGCCGGCTCACGCACGTCCCGGACGCGGGCGGGACGTATCACGGTGGATGTAGGTGAGGCATCGGCAGCAACCGGTCGGGTGTTGAGCGTCCTGGGGCCTACGCTGTGCGGCAGCGGACCGGAGGGAGCGACGTGGCAGACGACACGACTGGGCAGCCGGCGGGCAACCGCCGGATCGACCGGGTGCTGTCCGCGGGCTACCTCAAGGGGCTGTCCGCCCGGACGCTCGAGGAGGTGCGCGCCATGCGCGCCGACGCCGAGCAGGAAGAGGTCGATCTCTCCTACCTGCGCCGTTTGCTGCAAGGCCGGGTCGACATCCTGCGTGCGGAGCTCGCCCGCCGCGCCGGCACCTCCACCAGCAGCCTCGTCGAGGACCTGCCGAAGATCCTCGCCGACGATGGCCGTGGGGGGGCTCGTGGCATGGGCCGTCACGCAGCACTCGAACCCTCGCGCGCCGACGCCCACCGCCGCTACGTGGAGGCGCTGGTCGCCGACGTCGAGCTCTCCGACGTGGCGGCCCTCCCGGTCGAGGAGCTCGAGCGCGCGCTCGGCCTCTTCGAGCGCGAGGAGCGGGACGTCTCCGACCAGCGGCGGCGGGTGCAGCAGGTGATGGACGCGTGCACGGCGGAGATCGCGCGCCGTTACCGCGACGGCGAGGCCGATGTCTCGCAGCTGCTCAGGGAGCGCTCCTGACGGAGTGAGACACGTCACGCCCCAGGTGCTTGCTGCACGCTTGCAACTGCTAGCACTTCGGCGTACGGTTGCCGTATGGCGACTCTGAACGTGCGCGACCTCGGGGAGTACATCCGCGAGCAGCGCAACAACGCTCAGATCTCGCTGCGCCAGCTGGCGAAGCTCGCCGGCGTGTCGAACCCGTACCTGTCGCAGATCGAGCGGGGCGTCCGCAAGCCGAGCGCCGAGATTCTGCAGCAGATCGCCAAGGCGTTGCGCATCTCCGCCGAGGCGCTCTACGTGCAGGCCGGCATCCTCGAGGAGCGCTTCGTCGACAGCGACGTGCCGGTCGCCGTCCTCAGCGACCCGCAGATCACCGAGCGGCAGAAGCAGGTGCTGATCGAGATCTACGAGTCGTTCCGCAAGGAGAACGACGCCCGTGCGGCCGAGCCGCCCGCGACATCGCCCCACGCAGACACGCAGGCCGGCTGACCGCGGCCACCTCAGACCCCCCTGTCGAAAGACCACAGTGAAGGAGCACCACATGGCAACCGCCACCAAGAAGACCATCCCGGCCGAGCGCAAGCCGTTCTACGCCCTGGCCGGCGCCGGCGACCTCGCCGTCGCGAAGCTGCGTGACCTGCCGGTCGAGCTGCAGAAGCAGCTGGCCAAGGTCCCGGTCGAGCTGGCGAAGCTGCCCGCTCAGGTGCAGCAGGGTGCCGCACAGGTCCAGAAGACCGTGCAGCAGCGCTTCGCCGAGGGCCAGAAGCTGCCGGGCCAGGTCCAGAACCGCGCCACCGTCGTCCAGGCGATCGCGACCGGTCTCTACGGCGAGCTCGCGACCCGCGGCGAGAAGGCGATCGGCCAGCTGCGCCGCGAGGCCAAGGGTCGGGCGAAGACCGCCGCCAAGAACACCACGAAGTCGGCGGCCGAGCGGGCCCAGGCCAGCTGACGGGCCACCCCTCGCGCGAGGCTCTCCGGGACCAGCTCCCGGGGAGCCTCGTCCGTTTCCTGGGCTGCGAGCGGCTCGCTGCTACCCGACGTTGACGCCCTGGCCCCCGTCGACCGGCAGCAGCGCGCCGGTCACGAAGCCGGCTTCGTCGCTCGCCAGGTAGAGGGCCGCGTAGGCGACGTCCCAGGCGGTGCCCTGCCGGTGGCCGAGCGGCACCATCGCGGCCCGTCGTGAGGCGTAGTCCTCCCGGTCGACGCCGAGCGCCGCGGCCGGCGCGTCGACGGCCATCGGGGTGTCCATGAGCCCCGGCATGATGGCGTTGACCCGGATGCCGTGGCGCGCGTTGCTGATCGCCAGCTGCTGGGTCATCGCGTTGACCGCCGCCTTCGTCACCTTGTAGGCGAACAGCGGCGTGGCCGCGATGGCGGCCAGCGACGAGACGTTGACGACCGCGCCGACCTGCTGCTCCCGCATCACCGGCAGCACGTGCTTGCAGGTCAGCCACATGCCGGTCAGGTTGGTGTCGACGATCCGCCGCCAGTTGTCCTCGCTGAGCTTCACCGCGCTGTTGTCGCCCGCACCGATGCCGACGTTGTTGTGCAGCACGTCGATGCGACCGAACCGCTCGACCGACTCGGCGGCGATCCGCCGGCAGTCGTCCTCGCGGGTGATGTCGGCGGTGACGGCGTACGCCGTGCCGCCCTCGCCGGCCACCATCCGCACGGTCTCCGCGGCACTGTCGCCGTGCCGGTCGACGCAGACCACCGACGCGCCCTCGCGGGCGAACAGCATCGAGGTCGCCCGTCCGTTGCCGATCGTCGCACCGGGTGTCTGGCCCGCGCCGACGACCACCGCCACCTTGCCCGCCAACCGGTCCGTCACCCGGCGCACGCTACGGCAGCGGCGGCCGGTCGGGCCTCTAAGGTCGGCGTATGCGCTACCGCCAGCTCGGTGACTCCGGCCTGACCGTCTCCGTCGTCGGTCTCGGCTGCAACAACTTCGGCCGCCGCATCGGCCTCGACGCGACGCACGCGGTCGTCGACGCGGCGCTCGAGGAGGGCGTGACGCTGCTCGACACGTCGGACTCCTACGGGGAGTCCGAGACGCTGCTCGGCGAGGTGCTCGAGGGCCGCCGCGACCAGGTGGTGCTGGCGACGAAGTTCGGGTCCTACCTGGGCGGGCGGCTCGGCCCGGACCGGGAGGCGCGGGCGTCCCGGCGCTACATCCGCAGCGCCGTCGAGTCGTCGTTGCGGCGGCTGCGCACCGACTACATCGACCTCTACCAGCTGCACCGTCCCGACGGCATCACGCCGATCGAGGAGACGCTGTCGGCCCTCGATGACCTCGTGCGCGAGGGCAAGGTGCGCTACGTCGGCTCGTCCAACTTCACCGCCTGGCAGGTCGCCGACGCCGACTGGACCGCGCAGGCCGGTGGGCTGACCCGCTTCGTCAGCGCGCAGAACCACTACAGCCTGCTGCAGCGCAACGCCGAGCGCGAGCTGATCCCGGCCTGCGCACGGTTCGGCGTCGGGATGCTGCCGTTCT
Source organism: Mycobacteriales bacterium (assembly GCA_035690485.1). Taxonomy (NCBI): domain Bacteria; kingdom Bacillati; phylum Actinomycetota; class Actinomycetes; order Mycobacteriales; species Mycobacteriales bacterium. Next base: position 13,884 of record DASSKL010000093.1, read on the forward strand.
TCCCGCTGGCCAACGGCTTGCTGACCGGCAAGTACCACCGCGGTGAGACCCCGCCACCCGGGACCCGCCTGGCCGACCGGCCCGAGGCCTTCAACGACAAGACCTTCGACACGATCGAGGCGTTGGACGACTACGCGTCCGCCCGGGGCGTGACGATCCTCGACGTCGCGATCGGCGGGCTGGCCGCGCAGCCGACCGTCGGCAGCGTCATCGCGGGCGCGACGAAGCCGGACCAGGTGCGTGACAACTGCCGCGCGGGCGAGTGGATCCCGACCGACGAGGACCTCGCCGCCCTGCACAAGATCGTCCCGTCCCACTTGCCGGCGAACCTGGTCGGCACCTGAGCCCTACCGGTCCACCCGGCGCCCACTTGTCCGTCGGTAGCGGGCCTGCGCGGGCCCTTGTGACCCCCTTACCGGCGGACAAGTTCGGGGTGGCGCAGCGGTCAGAACTCCAGGGCGGACAGGTCGGGCAGCCAACCGCCGGCGCGGCGTACGGCTTCCTTCCACTGGTCACGGTCGAGGCTCCCTGCCGGCTCGACCACGGCGCGGGGCTTCCAGGCGGCGGCGATGTCGTCCTCGTCCTTCCAGGCCCCGGTCGACAACCCGGCCAGGAACCCGGCCCCGAGCGTCGTCGCGTCGCGCACCGGTGAGAGCTCTATCGGCCGCTGCGTCGCGTCGGCCAGCGCCCGCACGAACGTCGGGTTCTGCGACATCCCGCCGTCGACGCGCAGGCTGCGGATCTCGATCTGGCCGTCGGCCTCGGCCGCGTCGGCCAGCTCGGCGCCCCGCAGCGCGATGCCCTCGAGCACGGCCCGCACGACCTGCGGCCGGCCCGACCCGCGGCTGAGCCCGAGCAGCGCGCCACGGGCGCCGTAGTCCCACGCCGGTGCGCCGAGCCCGAGCAGTGCCGGGACGAAGACGACGCCTTCCGAGGTCTCGCAGCGAGCGGCCACGTCGTGCGACTGCGCCGGTGTGTCGATGAGGCCGAGGTCGTCGCGCAGCCACGAGACGCAGGTGCCGGCGGCGAGCATCACCGCCTCCGTGCCCCAGGTCAGCCGGCCGTCCCGGGACCAGGCCACGACCGGGAAGCAGCCCTGCCCCCCGCGGCGGTCGAAGGTCGGCCGCTCCGGGCCGACGCAGACGTCGAGCATCGCGCCGGTGCCGAACGTCGCCTTGGCCAGGCCCGGGTGCAGGCAGCCCTGCCCCACCAGCGAGCCCTGCTGGTCGCCGACGAGGGCGGTGATCGGCGGTGCGCCGGGCAGGGCGAGCGCTGCGCCGTACGCCGACGCGGAGTCCTGCACGGTTGGCAGGTACGACACGGGGATGTTCAGCGCGGCGAGCACCTTGTCGTTCCAGCCGGTCCCGTCCGGGGTGCGCAGGCCGGTGACGCCGGCGTTGGTGTGGTCGGTCGCGTGCACCGCGCCGCCGGAGAGCGTCCAGGCGACCCACGTGTCGACGGTGCCGAACGCGAGGTCGCGGGTCCGGCCCGGGTCGGCCGCGTCGAGCAGCGCGGCCAGCTTCGTGGCCGACTCGTTGGGCGCCAGCAGGATGCCCTGGCCGCGCAGCTCGAGACAGGTGAACACCGTGCGCAGGTCCTGCCAGCCGATGCCGGGACCGACGGGCTCGCCGGTAGCCCGGTCCCACAGGATCGTCGACGCGCGCTGGTTGGTGATGCCGACGGCGTCGACCGGCCCGGCGTCGTCGAGAGCCCGGTGCGCGACGTCGAGCACCGCCCGGGCCATCGCGGCGGCGTCGAACTCGACCATGCCTGGTGCCGGCGAGTCCGGCAGCAGCTCGCGGTAGTGCTCGACGGCGATCGTCGCGTCGGGACGGACGACGGCTGCACGCAGCCCGCTGGTGCCGACGTCGACGACGAGGACGCTCATGTGCGGAGGCTCCTAGGGCCAGGGCACCTCGCCGAACGGCGAGGGCAGTCCGAGCTTGCCGGGGTTGAGGATGCCGTGCGGGTCCAGTGCCTGCTTGACGGCGACGAGCATGTCGTAGGCAGGGCCCAGCGCCTCGCCCACGAACCGGGACCGGTTGAGACCGACCCCGTGGTGGTGCGACAGCGACCCGCCCGCTTCGAGGACGGCGCGGGTGCCGGCGTCCCACACGGCACGGTAGTAGTCCTCGCGCGCGTCGGGCTCGACCATGGCCCCGAACGTGAAGTAGAGGCAGCCGCCGTCGACGTAGGAGTGCGACTGGTGCGCCGAGGCCGCCGCCGTGCCCTTGACCGCGAGCATCGCGGCGACCGTCCGCTCGTAGATCGCCGGCAGCGCCGACCAGGGGCCGGTGACCTCCATGGTGTCGACGACGTAACCGCGGCTGATGAGGGCCTCGAGGGCGGAGACGTCGTTGCGGTGGGTAAGCCACCGGTCGACCAGCGCGTCGTCGAGCCGCTGCGCCTGCGCGCACTCCTCGCCGACGACGTGCAGCACCGCGTCGACCAGCCTCGGGTCGCCCTCGTCGAGGGCGAGCAGCACGTTGGTCTCGACGTCGAACGACCGCTTCGACTCGACCTCGTCGTAGAGCCGGAAGACCGCCGGCGTCGCGCCGCGTCGCAGCACCCGGCGCATCGCGTCGAGTGCTGCGATGAACGACGGGAAGCCCCACGCGCCCCGGCGCTCCGCCGTCGGCAGCGGGTGGGCGCGCAGCCGTGCCCCGACGATGACGCCGAGCGTCCCCTCCGAGCCGACGAACAGCTGGGTCAGGTCCGGCCCGACCGCCTGCCTGGGCTGGTCACCGGTCGTGATGTGGCGCCCGTCGGCCAGGACGACGTCCAGGCCGGCCACGATGTCCTCGATCTTGCCGTAGCGGGTGGAGTACTGCCCCGCACCGCGGCACGCCAGCCAGCCGCCGACTGTCGAGATCGCCACCGACTGCGGCCAGTGCCCGACGGTCAGCCGGTGCTCGCTGCGCAGCTCGTCCTCGAACACGTCGCCGTAGGTGCCGGGCAGCACGTCGACGAGCAGTGACGCGTCGTCGACGTCGCGGATGCCGGCGAGCTGCTGGAGGTCGAGGAGCACCCCGCCGTACGCCGGGACCGCCGCGCCGCACACGCCGCTGCGGCCGGCCGCGGGCGTGACCGGGATGCGCGCGTCGTCGCAGACGCGCAGGACGGCCGCGACCTCCTGGGCCGACGTGGGGACGGCCACCGCTGCCGGTCGCGCGGTCGTCCTGCCCTGCGCGGCCCAGATCAGCGACAGCGGCCACCAGTCGCGGCCGGCCTCGTCGATGCCGTCGACAAGCACGGTCGCGCAGCCGTCGCGCAAGCGCTGCAGGACCGGGTCGGGCACGTCGACGCCGGCGGGCAGCCGGGCCGGTGCGGCTGCCGGGTCGGCGAGCCCGATCGGCAGCTCCCTCATGCGCGGACCAGGTCGTGGTCGGCGGCCACCGTCGCTCGGAAATCCTTGACCTGCTTGGCCTTCTCGTCCTCCGACCAGCCGAGAATTGGCCCGACGAGGTCGGCCACCGCGTCGGCAGCGGCCACTGCCGCGGCGCGGTCGAGCAGCCGGGCGCGGGTGCGCCGCGACAGCACGTCATCGACGCTGCGGGCCATCTCGGCGCGCACGGCGTAGACGGCCTCCGCCTTCAGGTAGGGCAGGCCCGGCACCAGAGGCTCGGCGAGCGTCGCGTCTTCGTAGGTCAGCCCGAGCACAGCCGCGGCCTCCCCGCCGTAACGACCGGCGAGATGGGTGCGCACCGGGTCCCCGGACCGCGCGAACGGCTCGTGGCCGCCGGCGCCCACCAGGCGCAGCCGCACCGTCGGGCATCGTCCTCGGCGCACTCCCAGCGACCTCTGCACCGCGTCGATCGTGTCCTCCGCCATCTGCCGGTAGGTGGTGAGCTTGCCGCCGATGACCGTGACCACCCCGGACGGCGAGGTCACGACCTGGTGCCGCCGTGACAGGTCCGCAGTGCGGGCCGTGCTGCCGCGCACCAGCGGCCGAAGCCCGGCCCACGTGCCGACGACGTCCTGCGATGACACCGGCTCGGCGAGGGACGCGTTGACCGCCCCGAGCAGGTAGTCGACCTCCTCGCTCGTCGTCCGGGGCGTGTCGGGCGGGCCGTCGTCGTCGGTGTCGGTGGTGCCGATGTAGGCGTGGTCGCCCCACGGGGCGACGAAGATCGAGCGCCGGTCGCCGGGTACCGGCAGGATCACCGCGATGTCGTTGCCGAGCAGCCGTCGGGGCAGCACCACGTGCACCCCCTTGGCCTGCCGGATCGTGTCGGGATCGTGCCCCTCGTCGAGGGTCCGCACCTCGTCGGCCCAGACCCCGGCGGCATTGACGATCGCGCGGCAGGTCACGTCGATGCGCTCGCCGTCGGCCTCGACGACCGCGCCGCACACCCGGCCGGCCGCGTCCTTGCGCACTGCGACCAGCCGGCAGCCGTTGGCGAGCACGGCGCCGTGCTCCAGCGCCGCGGTGCGCGCGATCGTCAGCGTCAGCCGAGCGTCGTCAGCGGCCGCGTCGTAGTAGAGGTACGCCGAGACCAGCCGGCCGCGCCGCAGCGTCGGCATGTGGGCGTGCGCCTCGGCGGCGGACAGCCGCTTGTGCACCTTGCCGATGCGGGCGCCGCCGGTGACGTCGTACATCCACATCGAGGTACCGAGCACCCGGGCGACCTTGGCCGGCACGATGCCGCCCTTGCCGAACATCGGCAGCAGGAACGGCAGCACCTGCACCAGGTGCGGGGCGTTGCGCATGAGCCGGCGGCGTTCGCGCAACGCCTCGTAGACCAGACGGACGTCGCCCTGCTGCAGGTAGCGCAGCCCGCCGTGCACGAACTTCGACGACCGCGACGACGTGCCCGAGGCGAAGTCGTCCTTCTCCACGAGGGCGGTGCGCAGCCCGCGGGCCGCCGCGTCGAGTGCGCAGCCGACGCCGGTGATGCCGCCACCGACGACGAGCACGTCGAACTGCTCGTCGGCGAGACGGCGCAGCGCAATGGTCCGGTCGAACGTCACGGGCGGCATCCTCCCGCATCGAGGAGGCGGGCCGCCCCAGACCTACTGCGGCCGGCCGGTCATCGGCCGGCGGAGCACCTGCAGGTGCTCGTCGCTGGCTGCTTCCTGCCCGACGAAGTCGTAGACGACGCCGGGCTGGTCGTTGCCGCGCACCTGGGTCTGCTCGCCGGTGTCCTCGTAGATGTCGACGAGCCCCGGCGCCTCGGAGGCGACGATGACCCGGGTCACCTCCGGCGCCACCGTGAGGGTGTTGCCGTCTCGCGCGCCGCCGCGCAGCACCACGATGCGATCTGCCATGAGGCCCACCTACCCGCGGTCGGCGGCTACCAGTCCATGCCGGTGGGCGTAGGCCGCGGCCTCGCCCCGGCCTGCGACGCCGAGCTTGGCCAGGATGTTGGAGACGTGCACGCTGGCGGTCTTGGCGGAGATGAACAGCTCCTCCGCGATCTGCCGGTTGCTGCGTCCGGCCGCGACCAGCAGCAGCACCTCGTGCTCGCGCGGGGTCAGCGGGTCGTCGGCCGGCGCCCGGCTGGCGGGCAGCGTCGCGAGCACGCCCGTCCGCCGGGCCAGCGCACGGATGCGGTCGAGCAGCACCCGAGCCTGCAGCGGTTCGGCCAGCGTGGTGGCCTGCTCGAGCAGCGGGCCGACCTCGCCGCGGCGACCGTCGAAGGCGGCGGCGCGGGCGCGCCCGTAGAGGACCTGCGCCCGCAGGTAGGGCTGGTCGACGATCGCCCAGGCGCCGACCGCTGCGGCCCAAGGTTCGTCGCGGTGGTCACCGGCCGCAAGCGCCAGCTGCGCCTCGAGCAACGCGGCATAGGCGTGGCCCGGGGCCGTGAGGCAGCGCAGCCCGGCGGCGGCGGTGCGGATCTCGGTGGCGCCCGCCGCCGCGACCTCGCCCGGCGGCAGGTCGGTGACGATTCCGGCGGCGGCGGCGAGCAGTGCCCACCCGTCGAGGCCGACCGGCCGGTCGAGGTCGGCGTAGACCGGTCGTAGCTGGGCGAGTGCCGCCGCCGGGTCGGTGCGGGCCGTGAGCTCCGCCGTCACCGCCGCCAGCGGCAGCAGGAACTGACGGCCGCGGTAGGCCCGGGCCAGCAGCGGGCGGGTCGCCGCGATGCGCTCGCGGGCGGTGTCGTCGTCGCCGCGAGCGAGCGCGAGCTGTGCGGAGACCTCGAGCAGCGTCAGCGCGTTGATGCCGGGCGGGTCCTGCGACAACGCGTCGTCGATCACCTCGGCGGCGGCATCCCAGTGGCCGAGCGCGAAGAGGCACCCGGCGAGGTTGCCGGCCGCGAACGCCACGTGGGTGCGGATGTAGCCGACGCTGCGGGCGACCGCCATGCTCTGCCGGGTCGCCGCGGCCGCGTCCTCGTAGCGACCGAGAGCCGAGTGCAGCGCACCGAGGTTGGTGAGCACCCGGGTGTGCAGCCACGGGTCGTCGACCTCGGGCAGCAATCGTCGCGCCTCGTCGAAGGCCGCGAGGCCTGCCTCGCTGTCGCCGAGCACACCCACGTCGAGGCCCTGCGTGACCAGCGCATCGATCTGGGTGCGCACGTCACCGACCTCGCGGGCGACCGCGAGCGCCCGCGCCGCGACGTCCCGCGACTCCTCGAAGTCGGAGGCCTGCATGAGTGCCGCCGCCAGCCGCGCCAGCACATCCGCGCGTTCGGCGGTCGGCGGGGTCGCGGGCATCAACCGCTCGGCGGCCCGGATGGCATCGAGTGCGTCGGGGCGGCCCAGCGCGTTGAGCAACCAGCCGCGGCGGGCCGTCAGCAGCGCCGCGCAGGCGGGGTCTGCAGCGGGGTCGACGTCCGCGAGCGCGGCGTCGGTCAGTGCGAGCGCCCGGTCGTGGACACCCGCGCGCATCGCCGCCTGGGCAGCTCGGTCGACCAGGTCGGACCGCGCGGTGTCGCCGTGCGGCGCGGCGTCCCACAGCTCGAGGGCGCGTTCGAGCGCTTTGTGCTCCTCGGCGTGGGCGAACACGTCGTGCGCCTCGTCGGCAGCGGTGAGAAGCGCGGGTAGCGCGCGGGCGGTGTCGTGGGCGGCGTAGCGGTGGTGGGCGATCTCGATCGCGACCCGCGTGCGGCCCGCCAGCGCCGGGTCGTCCTGCAACGCGTCGGCGTAGGCCGTGTGCAGGCGGGCGTGCTCGCCTGGCAGCAGCTCCTGGTGCAGCGCCTCGCCCACCAGCGCGTGGCGGAACGTGTAGCCGTCGTTGTCGTCGTCGATGCGCAGCACGCCGGCGGACACCGCCTCGCGCAGGTCGGCGGTGAGGTCGTCGTGGGGCAGCCCGGCGACCCGGGCGAGCAGCTGGTAGCCGATGAGCCGGCTGCCGACCGACGCGACGCGCAGCACCTGCTGGGTGCGGTCGGGCAGCCGGTCGACGCGGGCGAGCAGCACCTCGCGCAACGTCTCGGGCACGCAGTCGGCCGCCTCGTCCCGACAGCAGACGAGCTCCTCGACGAAGAACGCGTTGCCCTCGGACCGCTGGTAGATCTGCTCGACGGCCGCCGCGCTCGGGAGGGTGCCGTTGATGCCGCGCAGGAGCTCGGTGACCTCTGCCCGCGTGAACCGCTCGAGCTGCATCCGACGGATGCCGCGCAGCCGGTCCATCTCGGCGACGAACCGCCGCAGCGGGTGGCCTCGGCCCAGCTCGTCGGTCCGGTAGGTGGCGACCACCAGCAGGCGGATGTCGCCCGCCGCCCGCGCGAGGTAGGAGAGCAGGTCGCGGGTCGCGCCGTCCGCCCAGTGCAGGTCCTCGACCGCCAGCACCACGGGTCGCTCGTCGGCGAGGTGGGCGAGCAGCTGCAGCAGCGCGTCGTACAGCCCGGCGGTGCCGCCCGAAGGGTCGGCCGGTGACGGCGCGGCGGCGGCGCCGTCACCGATCTCAGGCAGAAGCCGGGCGAGCTCCGCCCGCCGGGTGCCGGCCAGCTCGGCGACCGCGTCGAGACCGCGCCCGCGGGCCAGGCCGCGCAGGGCGGCGACGGCGGGCGCGAACGGCACGCCGTCGCCGCCGAACTCCACGCAGCCGCCGCGGAGCACCTGCACGTCGGAGCCGGTCAGCCCGGCGAGGAACTCCTCGACCAACCGGCTCTTCCCGACGCCGGCCTCCCCGCCGACGAGCACGGTGGAGGGCAGGCCGGCGGCAGCGTCGGCCAGGGCGTCACGCAGTGCAGCCAGCTGCTCGCGACGCCCCACGAACACCGGGCTCACCAAGCGACCATCCATCCGTTCGATCGTTGCACGCAGCGGCTGCTGCGCGGCGAGCTTCGCGACGGGCCAGCCGCGCCTTGCGGACCTGCCGATGGCGCGCTGCCTCCCGCATCAGCTGGCTGCGTCGCTGGTCAACGACTGCGCCGACGTCGTACATGGCTGCCTCCCGGTCGTCCTTGCCTCTGTGTCCAGGTTCGATCTGAGGTGGGGCCCCGCACATCGGGCAGAGTCCTTATTTCTCGGCGGACTAGGCCAATTGGGTTGGTCCTTATTTGTGGTGAGAGGCACGTGAACGCGCCGGATGTCACCGCCGTTCGGCCCTTGAGTGCGCGCGCAACGTGCCGAGTCCAGACCTATGGCACTCGCCCAGGTGTTGTTCCAGCGGATGGGCGGCAGTGGGCTTCCCGCCGTGCGGGAGGCGGCCGCGGCGCTCGGCGTCCTGCGGGCCCAGCAGGGCCACGCGGTCACCGGCCTGGTCGAGCAGCTGCTCGCCCTCCGGGGCGTCGCGGAGGAGGCAGCCGCCGATGTCGCGACGCTGGCCGCGATCGAGGCGTACGTCGACGAGCTCACGGCGATCCTGCAGCAGCAGGCGACCCGCGACCCGCTCACCGGACTGCCCAATCGCGCGGCCTTCACCGAGGCGCTTCGGCACGAGGTCGACGCGGCTGCGCGCGGCACGGCGCCGGCGCTGCTGCTGGTTGACCTCGACGCGTTCAAGGCCGTTAACGACACCGACGGGCACCTCGCCGGCGACGCGGTTCTGGTCGCCGTCGCCGAGGTGCTGACCGGCGCGGTGCGCAAGGGCGACGTTGTCGCCCGGCTCGGCGGCGACGAGTTCGCGATCGTGCTGCCCCGCACCGGCCGGCGCCGGGCGACAGGCGTGGCCCGCCGCATCGTCGACGCGTCGCGGACGGCGCCGGGGCTTGCGAGCGAGCACGCTCGGGTGACGTTCAGCCTCGGTGTCGCGTGGCTGCGTGACCCCGTCGACCCGGCCGAGCTCATCGCCGTCGCCGACGCCGCGCTCTACCGGGTCAAGGACGCGGGCGGAGACGACCTCGGGGTGGGCCGGACCTCGGACCGAGCCATCGACGTCCCCATCCCGGAGCAGCGGTGAGCCGCCAGCGCTGTCGTGGCTGGCTGCTGGTGCGGCTGGCCGGCCGACTCGCGCCCGACGAGCAGGCCGCGGCGCAGCGGCATCTCGTCCTCTGCACGCAGTGCGGGCCCGAGCTGGCGGCCGAGCGGCGCGCCCGTCGGGCGGCTGCCGCCGGCGCCTCGGTCGCGGTGTCCGGCGCAGGTGCGGGCACCGGGGTGTCCCTGCTGACCGGTGCTGCTGCGAGCACAGCGGCCAAGGCGGGCATCGCGCTCGCGATCGGGGCGGTCGCCGCCGCGGGCGGGGTCGCTGCCGTCGACGGCGCGGTGTCGTCGCCGGCCCACCACCACCGGGCGCCGGTGCAGCGCGCGACCTCCGGGGCCACTCCGACCGTTGACGCCGGCAACGTCGGGGCGATCCCCACGACGCTGGTCCCGTCGGCCGCTCCGTCGTACCTCCCGAGCGTCGCACCGACCGCCTCGCCGACGCCCGCCGCCAAGCCGCTGACCGATCAGCTGGGAGGGACGCTCGACGCGCCGCTGACCACCGACGGAGGCGGGCTCCCGGCGCTGTCCACGCTGCCCAGCGTCCTGCCGTCGCTGCCGGCGCCGTCGTCCGTGCTCCCCTCGGCGCTGCCGTCGGTGCTGCCGTCGACCCTGGTGCCGTCGTTGCCACTGCCGTCCCCGTCGCTCGACCCGCTGCTCGGCCTGCCGCTCGGCGCTGTCGACGGAGTGCTCGGCGGCGTCGTCGGTTCCTGACGCACACTGGGCGCGTGCAGATCCGGCTCGTCCAGGGCGACATCGTCGACCAGCAGGTCGACGCCGTGGTCAACGCGGCCAACAACTCGCTGCTGGGCGGCGGCGGTGTCGACGGGGCCCTCCTACGGGCCGGCGGCGACGTGCAGATGCAGGGCCGGCTGCGGCTGCGTGAGACCGACTGGCCCGACGGCCTGCCGACCGGGCAGGCGGCGGCGTCCGAGGCGGGCGACCTGGCCGCCCGCTGGGTCATCCACGTCGTGGGTCCGGTCCACTCGACCCGCGAGGACAGGTCGCACCTCCTGGTGTCCTGCTACCGCGAGGCCCTGCGGGTCGCCGACGAGCTCGGCTGCCGCAGCGTCGCGTTTCCCGCGGTGTCGGCGGGCGTCTACGGCTGGCCGATGGGCGACGCGGCCCGGGTCGCGGTGCACACCGTGCGCGCAACGGCGACGCGGGTCGAGGAGGCCCGCTTCGTGCTGTTCAGTGCCGAGGCCTACACGGCGTTCGCTACCGCGTTGACGGCCTAGGGCTCAGTCGACGCCTGCGGCCAGGTCGAGCCCGGGCGGCGGTTCGGGCGGTGTCACCCAGCGGATGAACGCCTTGCCGAAGTGCACGTGGTAGTCGTTGGCCCGCTCCACCATGACGGCGTACGCCGCCTCGAACGCAGCTGCGTCGCAGGCCTTGATGGCCTGCCGCACGGGGTCGCAGTCCTCGGCGATGTAGGCGGTCATCTCCGGGTCGTACTTCGGCCTCGACTGCACGCACAGCCGCAGCTGCTTGACCACCGACTTGTAGAAGTAGGCGGCGAGCGGCCAGTTGCCCGCGCCGGCCGCGTGGTAAAGCCCTTGCATCCGCGGCGTCAGCTCGGCCATCAGCCGGTCCAAGCCGGGCTGCATCGTCGCGAGCTCGTCGAGGGTCAGGTCACGCTTGCCGTTGTTGACGACATGGGTGTGGTCGGTCACGTCGAGACCCGGTGCACCTTGGAGACCGACGCCTGCGCGCGCGGCTTCACCACGAGCAGGTCGATGTTGACGTACGCCGGCCGTGTGGCCACCCACGCGATGCAGTCGGCCACGTCGTCGGCGGTCAACGGGTCGGGCACCCCGCGGTAGACGGCGTCCGCGCGCGCTTGGTCGCCGTGGAAGCGCACCAGCGAGAACTCCTCGGTGTGCACCATGCCGGGCGCGACCTCGGTGATCCGGACCGGCTGCCCGCACAGCTCGAGCCGCAGGGTCTCGGTCACCGCGGCCTCAGCGTGCTTGGCGGCCGTGTAGCCGCCGCCACCCTCGTAGACCGCGTGCCCTGCGGTCGACGTGACGTTGACGATCAGCCCGTCGCCACCGGTGATCAGCGCCGGCAGCAGGGCCTTCGTGACCCGCATGGTGCCGAGCACGTTGACGTCGTACATCTGCCGCCAGGCGTCCTCGTCGGCCTCCGCGATCGCTTCCAGCCCGATGGCGCCGCCCGCGTTGTTGACGAGGACCGCGCAGTCGCCGACCTCGGTCGCCAGCGCCGCGACCGACGACGGGTCGGTCACGTCGAGGGCGAGCGCTCGGCAGCCGATCTCGGCGGCGAGGGTCTCGAGCCGGTCGCGCCGCCGGGCGGCGGCCACGACGTCGAAGCCCTCGGCGGCCAACCGCCGGGCGGTCGCCGCGCCGATGCCGCTGCTCGCCCCGGTGACCACCGCCGTCCTGCCCATGGAATCCGAGGGTAGTGCGAGGCGTTGACGGCCGATGTGCGCCGTCGCCGGGTGATCCGGCAGGATTGGACGGCGGACCGCCGGGCGCGAGGAGGTGACGGGCAGGTGTCGCTGCCGCTCGTCTTCCCCGCGCGCGCCGCCGTCCGCCGCGTCGCGACGCTTTCGCTGCACACCTCGCCGCTCGACCAGCCGGGCACCGGTGACGCCGGCGGCATGAACGTCTACGTCGTCGAGCTCTCCCGGCGGCTCGCGGCACTCGGCATCGAGGTCGAGGTCTTCACCCGGGCGACGAGCAGCGACCTCCCACCGGTCGTCGAGCTGGCCCCCGGAGTTGTCGTGCGGCACATCACGGCCGGCCCCTACGAAGGCCTGGCGAAGGGCGACCTGCCCGGCCAGCTGTGCGCGTTCGCCACCGGCGTGCTGCGCGCCGAGGCCGCCCACGATCCCGGCTACTACGACGTCGTGCACTCCCACTACTGGCTGTCCGGACAGGTCGGCTGGCTGGTCAAGGAACGCTGGGGTGTGCCGCTCGTGCACTCGGCGCACACGTTGGCCAAGGTCAAGAACGCGTTGCTCGCCGACGGCGACGCCCCCGAACCGCCGGCCCGCGTCATCGGCGAGGAGCAGGTGGTCGACGCCGCCGACCGGCTGGTCGCGTCGACCGACGAGGAGGCGCGTGAGCTCGTCGACCTCTACGACGCCGACCCCGACCGGGTGGTCACGGTGGCGCCGGGTGTCGACCTCGAGGTGTTCCGTCCCGGTGACGGACGTGCGGCTCGCGCCCGGCTGGGCCTGGCCGGTGACGCGGTCGTGCTGCTGTTCGCGGGGCGGCTGCAACCGCTCAAGGCACCCGACGTCCTGCTGCGCACGGCGGCCCGGCTCGTGGAGCGAGACCCGTCCCTGCGTGACCGGCTCGTCGTGACCATCGTCGGCGGCCCGTCGGGTGACGTCGACTACCCGAGGCACCTGCACCAGCTCGCCGACCGGCTGGGGGTCTCGCTGCGCCTGGTGCCCCCGGTGCCGCAACCTATGCTCGCCGACTGGTACCGCGCGGCGACCGCCGTCGTCATGCCGTCCTACAACGAGTCCTTCGGACTCGTCGCGGTCGAGGCGGCGGCGTGCGGGACGCCGGTGGTGGCGGCAGCGGTCGGTGGCCTGCGCACCGCCGTCGCCCACGGCCTCTCGGGTCTGCTCGTCGACGAGCACGAGCCCGACGCCTACGCCGACGCGCTGCTGCCGCTGATCACCGACCCGTCGCGCCGGGCCCGGATGTCCAGGGGAGCGGTCGAGCACGCCGCCCGCTTCGGCTGGTCGGTGACGGCGGCGAAGGTGCTCGCGACCTACGAGTCGGCGATCGCCGAGGCCGGTGACGAGGACGCCGCCCGCTCGGCATGACCGGCCACGGCTGCGGCGGGGCGCGATGAGCGCCGACCTCGACGCCGTTCTGCGCGAGACGCTCGATGAGCGCGAGCTCGGCTACGATCGCACCGCCCCCGGCTCCTACCTCGTCAAGCTCGAGGGTCGGCACAAGCTCGCGACGATGTGCTGGCTGGTCGTCGGCGCGCACAGCCTGCTGGTCGAGGCGTTCTTCTGCCGCCGCCCGGACGAGAACCACGCGGAGTTCTACCGGTTCCTGCTCGAGCGCAACGCGCGGATGTACGCCGTCGCCTTCGCCGTCGACAACCTCGGCGACGTCTACCTCGTGGGCCGGCTGCCGCTGTGCGCAGTGAGCCCCGACGAGATCGACACCTTGCTGGGCAGCGTCCTCACCTACTCCGACGACAACTTCGACCGCGCGCTCGAGCTCGGCTTCGGCAGCTCGATCCGCCGCGAGTGGGAGTGGCGGGTCAAGCGCGGCGAGAGCCTGCGCAACCTGCAGGCCTTCGCGCGGTTCGCCGACCCCGACCGGCGGCCCTGATCCCGCCTGGGAGACTGTCCGGGTGATCGGCACGCTTGTCCTGCTCCGCCACGGCGAGAGCGAATGGAACTCCAAGAACCTCTTCACCGGCTGGGTCGACGTCGACCTGACGTCGCAGGGCCGCGAGGAGTCGCGCCGTGGCGGGGAGCGGCTTGCCGAGGCGGGTCTGCTGCCCGACGTCGTACACACCTCTCTGCTGACGCGGGCGATCCGCACCGCCCAGCTGTCGCTGGAGGCGTGCGACCGGATGTGGGTGCCGGTACGGCGGTCATGGCGGCTCAACGAGCGGCATTACGGCGACCTGCAGGGCAAGGACAAGACGCAGATCCGCGAGCAGTTCGGCGACGAGCAGTTCATGGTCTGGCGGCGCTCCTACGACGTGCCGCCCCCGCCGCTCGCCGACGACGCCGAGTGGTCACAGGTCGGTGACCCGCGCTACGCGACCCTGCCGACCGAGCTGGTGCCCCGCACCGAGTGCCTGAAGGACGTCGTCGCCCGGCTGCTGCCCTACTGGTACGACGCGATCGTGCCCGACCTCGCCGCGGGGCTGACCGTGCTGGTGGCCGCTCACGGCAACTCGCTGCGCGCGATCGTCAAGCATCTCGACGGCATCAGCGACGAGGAGATCCCCGGGCTGAACATCCCGACCGGGATCCCGCTGCGCTACGAGCTCGACGACGACTTCCGGCCGACGCAGCGCGGTGGTGCCTACCTCGACCCGGAGGCGGCGGCCGCGGCGATCGAAGCCGTGAAGAACCAGGGCCGCTAGGGCGGCGGGCCAGCCGGCTGAACCCGCCGACGAATCACGGCGTGGGCGTGGCCGGGACGATCGTCGTGAACGGCGAGGGCGACGTCGAGATGTTGATCTCGGCGGGTGTCTCGGTCGGCGACGGCGTCGGAGATCCGCCCGGCGGCACCAGCAGCGTCGGCGTCTCGGACGTCGGGCTCGGCACCGGTGTGGCCGTGAGCGTCGTGTCGAGCGGGTTCTCGACCGGCACCAGCACCGACACGGAGCCGGCGTCGCGGAACGTGAAGGTCACCGTCAGTGTGCTGCCGGTGCGCAGCAACCGCCCGGTCGTGTTGGTGAACTGCATGAACGGTCCGGACGTCCCCGTGGCCGGGTCGTCGAACCGCACCACCTGGGACGGCGCCAGGGTCACCGGGGTGGAGCCGGTGGTCGGCGGCGGTGCGCCGTTGGTCGGCGCGGCCTGCACGGTCTCGGCCGGCTTCGGGGAGCGGGAGAGGTCGAGCGTCGGCGAGGCCGTCGATGACGGCGTCGCGCCGGCCGCACTGATCGAGATGCTTCCCGATGCCGGGTCGGCACCGACCAGCTCGTCGGCCTGGATGCCACCGTTGACGATCGTCATCCGCAGGTAGGCCGTCTTGCCCGGCTCGATGCCCGACGCGTCGTCGGAGTAGACGTAGACGTCGCGCATGGCGATGTCACCGAGGTCGGCCGACACACCCGACGTGCGGCTGAACATCACGGAGGTCTCGGATCCTTGCCCGTCGGCGCAGCCGGCCGCGGCACCGACGACGAGGAGAAGGCCAGTGACGGTCAGCGCCGTCCCCCGGAACCTGGTCACGCGTCGTTCACTCCTCCGTGTGGCTGCGCAGCGGGGGACAGCGTACTGACCGGCCTCGCGCTCAGGCGGAGGTGGCCTGGCCCAGGTATGCCCGGGTGAGCAGGGGCTCCAGGCGCAGCGGCGGCGCGAGGCTGCGCGCGACCGCGGTCACCACGCCGTCGTCCGCGACGACGACGGCCGTCACCCCGCGCGCGCCGTAGCCCGTGGACAGCGCAGCCTGCTCGTCGTAGGCGGCCTCCACCGTGCCGCGGTGCGTCGCGGCTGCCAGGGTTTGCCCTTCGGCGGGGTCGCCGGCCAGGTCGCTGCCCGGGTTGCCGGACGTGACGAGGACCAGGGGCACGCCGAACTCCGCTGCCTGCGCGGCCAGGTCGTTGACGATCCGCTGGCAACCGCAGTGAGCGGGCAGCAGCCCGAGCAGCGCCGGCCGCACGGCCCGGGCCCGGACCGGCCGGTCGCCGAGGCGCAGCGTGACGTCGGGGAGGAGGCCGCCGACGTCGCCGGGAGCGGCACGGGTCACGGTTGCCAGCGCGGCGGCGTGCCGGGTGGTGTCGGGGGCCGAGGGCAGCATCGTCGCGATCAGTCCGGTGCCGGTCGCGACGAGCAGGCTCAGCAGGCAGACGCCGGCGGCGAAGGCGATCGGCCGGCGGCGGCGCAGCGACCGTGCGCGGCGGTGGATCGCCTGCTGCTCGCGGCGCCAGCGGTAGAGGTCCGCGTCGAGCTCGCGGGCGTCGTCGGGGACCCGTAGACCGGCGGCCCAGTCGGGCAGGTCGCCCGCGTCGTGGTCCGGCCCATCGGTCCGCATACCCCAGTATGGCCACTTCCCGCGGGTGGTCCAGAGGTTGCCGGCATGCATCGATCGGGCGGCTTGTCAAGGGTTCCGTCGGGTTGCATTCGGCCCGAATATGGCCTCTGACCTGCGAGAATGCGGGAGGACCCCGTGCCGGAGGCGGATATCGCGTGTTACCCTGGAGGCCGTCGGAAGGGGTACGAGGCACATGACTTTCGAGGTCGGCGAGACCGTCGTCTACCCCCACCACGGGGCCGCACTCATCGAAGCGATCGAGCAGCGCACGATCAAGGGCGAGGAGAAGACCTACCTCGTCCTCAAGGTCTCCCAGGGTGACCTCACCGTGCGCGTCCCCGCGGACAACGTCGAGCTCGTGGGCGTCCGCGACGTGGTGGGCCAGGACGGCTTGGAGAAGGTTTTCGAGGTCCTGCGTGCCCCCCACACCGAGGAGCCGACCAACTGGTCGCGGCGCTACAAGGCCAACCTCGAGAAGCTCGCGTCGGGCGACGTCAACAAGGTCGCCGAGGTCGTGCGCGACCTGTGGCGGCGCGACAGGGAGCGCGGCCTGTCCGCCGGCGAGAAGCGAATGCTGTCGAAAGCCCGTCAAATCCTTGTGTCGGAGCTCGCTCTGGCCGAAGGAACCAATGAGGACAAGGCTGAGGCCATCCTCGACGAGGTGCTCTCCTCCTAGCGCCCGCTAGGGGCGGCGCCTGGCAGAGCAGCGCGCCGCGACCGGTCCCCGGCCGTCGGCCGGACAGAGGGGCTGGTGCAGTCACGGTGGGCGACACCCGCAGGCGTACGCCGCCGCAGGGCTTGGTCGAGCTGTTGCGGCTGCTCGTCGTGCTGTTCTTCGCGGGGGTGGGCTACCAGGTCGCCGGCGTGATCGGCAGCCGCGACCACAACGTCCTCGGCGCGCTCAACGGCGCGGCCGCTGGCGTGATCGTCGGGTCGGGCATCGGCTACGTCGTCGGCGGCATGCTCGGCCGCAGCGCCCTGCAGGCGGCCGACCGCACCGAGGCGGCACTCCACGAGGTCCCCGCCGACACCCTGGTCGCCGGCGCCATCGGCACCGTCGTCGGCGTGCTGGTCGGTGCGGGCATCGCCTGGCCGCTGTTCCTGGTGCCCGAGCCGATGGTCGCCGTGCCGCTGTTCGGCTTCGTCGTCGCGATCCTCGGCTACGTCGGCTTCCGCGTCGGGGCCAGCAAGCGCGACGGCGTCCTCACGATCTTCGGCGGCCGGGCCGGGGTGTCGCCCCGTCGCCAGGCGCCGTCGGCGCGGCTGCGGGTGCTCGACACGTCGGTCGCGATCGACGGGCGCGTGCTCGACGTGGTGCGCGCCGGCTTCCTGCACGGCACGTTCCTCGTGAGCACGGCGGTGCTCGACGAGCTGCAAGGTCTGGCCGACGCCGCCGACGACACCCGGCGGGCCCGGGGTCGGCGTGGCCTCGAGATGCTCGACGCGCTCCGGCGGGAGCCTGCCGTCGAGCTCGACGTCGTCGACGACGAGCACCCGGAGGTGCCCGAGGTCGACGCCAAGCTGGTGCGGCTGGCTCTCGACCACGAGGGCTCGCTGCTGACTCTCGACACCAACCTCGCGAAGGCGGCGTCGCTCGCCGGCGCCTCGGTCCTCAACCTGCACGCGCTGGCGCTGGCCCTTCGGCCGCCCGTGAGTGCCGGTGACGACATCAGCGTGCTGCTGCTCAAGCCCGGCAAGGAGCCCGGGCAGGCGGTCGGCTATCTCGACGACGGCACCATGGTGGTCGTGGAACGTGCCCGTGACCGCGTCGGCGGCGAAGCCCATGTCCGTGTCAGCAGTGTGCTGACCACCGCCAACGGGCGGATGGTGTTCGGCCAGCTGCTCACCCCGTCGGCGCCGTCGCCGCTCTCGATCCCGCCGCGCCGGTCGCCGGCATGAGAGCGGCCGCGGTCGTCCCCGCGGCCGGTCGCGGTGAACGCCTGGGGCCAGGCGCGCCCAAGGCGCTGCGCGAGGTCGGCGGCACCCCGATGCTCGTGCACGCCGTCCGTGCACTGGCCCAGGCGCGCAGTGTCGACCTCGTCGTGGTGGCCGCGCCGCCGTCGGAGCTCGGTGACGTGCGCTCGTTGCTGGCGTCGTTCGACGTGCCTGCCCAGGTGGAGGTCGTCGCCGGCGGGGACACCCGTCAGCAGTCGGTCTTCCGGGCGTTGGCCGCGTTGCCCGACGACGTCGACGTCGTGCTCGTGCACGACGCGGCCAGGCCGCTCGCGCCGAGCGAGCTGGCCGACAGCGTGGTCACCGCGGTCCGCGGCGGCGCCGACGCGGTCGTCCCGGTGCTGCCGGTCGTCGACACGGTGAAGCGGGTCGATCCCGACACCGACGTGGTCCTCGAGACCGTCGACCGGGGGGTGCTGCGGGCGGTGCAGACGCCGCAGGGTTTCCGGCGTACGGTCCTCGCTCGTGCACACGCGCATGCCGGCACCCTCGACGCGACCGACGACGCCGGGCTGGTCGAGGCTCTCGGCCTGCAGGTGCGGGTCGTGCCGGGGCACCCGGAGGCGTTCAAGGTGACCCGGCCGCTCGACCTGGTGCTGGCCGAGGCCGTGGTGTCTCGGCGGAGGGCGGCCGGTGTCCGCTGACGACCGGGTCGTGCCGCTGGCGCAGGGCCTGCCGGTGCTGCCGCGCGTCGGCGTCGGCGTCGACGTACACCCGTTCGCGGACGGGCGCGAGCTGTGGCTCGCCGGGCTGCACTGGCCGGACGAGACCGGGCTGTCCGGGCACTCGGACGGCGACGTCGCCGCGCACGCGGCCTGCGACGCGCTGCTGTCGGCCGTGGGGCTCGGGGACCTGGGCGGTCAGTTCGGCACGTCGGACCCGGCCTGGCGGGGCGCGTCCGGTGCACAGCTGCTCGGCGAGACGGTGCGCCGGCTGGGCGGCGCCGGCTGGGCGGTCGGCAACATCGCGATCCAGGTGATCGGCAACCGGCCCCGTATCGGGCCGCGTCGGGCCGAGGCGGAGGCCGCGCTGACGGCCGCGGCCGGCGCGTTGGTGACGGTGAGCGCCACCACGACCGACGGGCTCGGGCTGACCGGGCGCGGGGAGGGCGTGGCGGCGATAGCGACCGCGCTGGTCATCCGCCGCTGAAGCTGGGCCCCGTGCCGTCGGCAGGGTCACTTCTGCTGCGTTCGAACGTTGCAGAAACGACCCTGATCATGGACTGACGAGTTCCGAGCGAGCCTCGTAGACCGGGACGCGCATCGGCGCCGACGTGCGGCTGACCACGCCGTCGACGGCCGCGGTGCCGGTCGGCCCGGTGTAGGTCGCCGTCCACACGGTCGTGACCGTGACCATCCGCTCGCCGGGCGACCGGTAGGTGTAGGTCACGCCCTTGTCCGGATATGGGCCGCCGGGCGTGGTGAAGCGCATCGTCACGCCCGGCTCGAAGGACCACTCCCAGTACGCCGGCGTGGCCGAGACCGTCACGGCGACGCCGCCCAGGTTGAAGGTCGCCTGCTGGCCGTCCGGGCTGCCCGCACTGAAGATCGTGGCCTGGTTGACGACCGCGCCGTCGGCCGGCTGGAACGACGGGCCGGGTGCCGGCAACGGCATGTGCCGGAAGAAGTCCGCGGCCAAGGTGGCGACGTTCGCAGTGAGGGTCGGCTGCCGGCCCTGTCCGACGCACTGGGTGCCGACGACTGTCCACGGTGCGGCCGGCTCTTGGCGGAAGTAGACCCGGTAGAGCACCTGGCCCGTCGGGCAGCCGGTCACCGAGGTGGAGCAAAGGTCGCCGTTGGCGGAGCCGACCTGGCCGGAGGTGGCGCACGCCGGGACCGCCGCCCACTCGCAGTTCGTGCACGAGCTGCCCGAGGCCGAGCCGCCGAAGCCCGCAAGCTCACCCGAGTGCTCCCCAGGCACATGTCTCGAAACGCCAACACCCGTGTCGTCGGCATCCGCGTTCACGCCGGTGTCGCAGCCATAGCCGCAGGCAAATGCCGGAGGTTCACCAATCGCGTGAGTCTCGGGGAGAATGGTGAAGAACAGTGGCGAGACGAGAAGGAGTAGCCAGCGCTTTGTCCTCACGTGCCCGGTCCTTCGAGGCGCACCTCATTTGTGAGAAGCCAGCGGCCCTGCGAGGAAACCCATGACATGTCATCGCGACCAATGACCGGCTCATAGGTCTGCACTACTCGACCGCTCTCATCCACGTCGCGGTAGGCCGACACTGAAAATTCGACTATCGCTCCTGCGGTTCTATTACGCACATCGTGCACTTGAGTCGAATGCACGAGGAATTGGACCCCTAGGGATCGGCCGTGGGCGTAGGTCTTCTTAATCGATTGGACTAGTTGGCGGCAGCCGCAAGTGGGCGTCGATAACGACTCGAGCTCGGTTGTGTTGCCGGTGTTGGCGGCCTTTTGCGCGACGTCGAAGTAGTGGCGGACGGCGGCTTCTACCTCCGCCTCTACTGAGCCGGGCGATGTCGTCGATGTCGCCGTAGTGGATGGCGTCGACGACAGGGAGGGCAAGACCTTCGGCTTGGGATCCGAGCCGCAACCCGCGACGGCTACGAGGCAGGCGGCGCCGAGCAGTGTGGCCGAGCGCGTCCGGTTCGTCATGCCGGGGGAGCATATGGGCGTCACGCCCGGAGCGAAACCGCCGTTCCACAGGCGGCCGTCACCGCCCTTCGACAGTCGGCCCAGTCTCTAGCTCGCCGCCCGGCGGCGCCGGCTGCTGCAAGACCTGGCTCAGGTGCTCGTCTTCTGCCGCCGTGTGGGGGTCAAACGATCTCCATTTGGCCCCACACCGCGGCAGTAGTGGTGATGGGGGGCAGGCCGGAGCGGCGACGCGGGACATGCGGGCAACGGCGACGCGGGACATGCGGGCAACGGTGATGTGGGACATGCGGGCAACGGCGACGCGGGACGTGCGGGCAACGGTGATGTGGGACGTGCGGGCAACGGCGACGTGGGACGTGCGGGCAATGGTGATGAGGGGCAGGCCGGAGCGGCGACGCGGGACGTGCGGGCAACGGCGATGCGGGACATGCGGGCAGCGGGCGACGCGGGGCGTGCCGGCGGTGGCGGACGCGGGACGTGGCGGGAGAGGCCATGACGGCGGCGCTTGCCTTCGCGGTCCCAGGTTGCGCGTGAGTGGCGGATCGGTCCGGTGGAAGGCTGGCCGTCATGGGCGGCCGGGCGATGTTCGTGTGGGACGACGCCTACGTCCGCTACGACTTCGGCCGACAGCACCCGATGCGGCAGGTGCGCGCGCTGCTCGCGAGAGATCTGGCCGCGTGCCTCGGCGTCCTCGACGGCATGCGGCAACCTGCGCCGACACCTGCGGACGATCGGCTGCTCGGCCTCGTCCACGACCTTCGCTACGTCAACACGCTGCGCGATGACCCGGTATTCGCCGCTGGAGTGGGCCCGCCCGACAACCCGCCGTTTCCCGGCATGCACGAGGCCGCGGCCCTCATCGTTGGCGGCACGGTGACCGCCGCGCGGGCCGTCTGGCAGGGCGAGGTGGACCATGCGGTCAACCTGGCCGGCGGGTTGCACCACGCGATGCGTGACCGGGCCTCTGGCTTCTGCCTCTACAACGACCTGGCGGTCGCGATCGCCGATCTGCTCGACCAGGGCGCGAGATGCGTCGCGTACGTCGACGTCGATGCGCACCACGGCGACGGCGTACAAGCCGCGTTCGACGCGGACCCTCGCGTCGTCACGATCAGCCTGCACGAGTCGGGCGAGGCGCTGTTCCCGGGCACCGGGGCCCCGACGGAGATCGGCCGCGATGGCGGGCAGGGTGCTGCCGTCAACGTGGCGCTCCCGCCGGGCACCGGGGACGCGGGCTGGCTGCGCGCCTTCCATGCCGTCGTACCCCCGCTGCTGCGTGCCGTCCGGCCGCAGGTCCTCGTGTCGCAGTGCGGCACCGACGCGCACCGCCGCGACCCGCTGGCGGACCTCCTGGTTTCCGTCGACGCGATGGCGGAGGTGTACGCCGCGCTGCACGCGCTCGCCCACGAGATCTGCGACGGGCGCTGGGTGGCGACCGGCGGCGGGGGCTACGTGCACGCCGACGTCGTGCCGCGCGCCTGGACCCGGCTCGTCGCCGAGATGGCCGGCCGCCCGCTCGACGCTCACACCGAGGTCCCCGAGACCTGGCGCGCGGAGGCTCGCTCGCACGTTCCTTACGAGGAGCCCCCGACGGTGATGACGGACGGTGCCCCGGCGGTGTGGAATCCATGGCACGGGGGGACCGGCGATCCCGACGACCCAGTCGACCGGGCCATCGCCGCCACCCGCACCGCGATCTGGCCGTTGTACGGCCTCGACCCGTTGGACGCCCGTGACTGAGCCGACGCCTGTGACCGAGCCGACGCCGGGATCGGAGCCGCCGCCCGTGACCGAGCCGGCGCCTGCGAGCTACCCCGCGCACTGGGAAGCCGACGTCGTCCTCGCCGACGGCGGCACCGCGCACCTGCGGCCGATCCGGCCCGACGACGCCGACGGGCTGCGGGCGTTTCACAGCCGGCTGTCCCGCGAGACGATATATCTCCGGTTCTTCAGCCACCGCCCGCAGCTGTCCGATCGCGAGGTCGAGCGGTTCACCACCGTCGACTATCGCGACCGGGTCGCGCTGGTCTGCACGATCGGCGGCGAGCTCGCGGCGATCGGCCGCTACGACCGGGCACCCGGCACCAACGAGGCCGAGGTCGCCTTCGTCGTCGAGGACCGCCACCAGGGGCGCGGCATGGGATCGGTCCTGCTCGAGCACCTCGCGGCGGCGGGGCGGGAGCGCGGCCTGCACAAGTTCGTCGCCGACGTGCTGCCCGGCAACCGGGCCATGGTCGGCGTCTTCGTCGACGCGGGCTACGAGGCGAAGCGGTCCTTCGCCGACGGAGTCGTGCACCTGGAGTTCCCGATCGAGGAGACCGAGGAGTCGCTCCGGGTCATGCAAGCGCGCGAGCAGCGGGCCGAGGCCCGGTCGATCCAGCGGCTGCTCACGCCCCGCTCGGTCGCCGTGATCGGTGCGGGTCAGGACAAGCAGAGCGTCGGCCGGGTGCTGCTCGACAACATCCTCGCCGCCGGCTTCCAGGGCCCGGTCTACCCGGTGCACCCGCACCATCCCTATGTGGCGAGCATCCGGGCCTACCCGACCGTGCTCGACATCCCCGACGACGTAGACCTGGCGGTCGTCGCCACCCCGGCCGACACCGTGCGCGACGTGGTGCACCAGTGCACGCAGAAGGGCGTGCGCGGTCTGGTCGTCGTCTCCAGCGGGTTCGCCGAGACCGGGCCCGAAGGTGCGGCGGCCCAGCGAGACCTGGTGACCGACGCGCGGGCCAGCGGCATGCGCGTCATCGGTCCGAACTGCCTCGGCATCATCAACACCGACACCGCCGTCGCGCTCAACGCTACCCTCGCGCCGGTCGCTCCGGGCCGGGGCAACGTCGGCTTCTTCTGCCAGTCCGGGGCGCTCGGCATCGCGATCCTCGAGTCGGTCGCCCGACGCGGGATCGGCCTGTCGACGTTCGTCTCCGCGGGCAACCGGGCCGACGTGTCCGGCAACGACCTCCTGCAGTACTGGCAGGACGACGCCCCCACCGAGGTCGTGCTCCTCTACCTGGAGTCGTTCGGCAACCCGCGTAAGTTCGGGCGGCTCGCCCGGCGGCTTGCGCGGGTCAAGCCGGTCGTCGCGGTCAAGAGCGGCCGGTCGCTGGCCGGCCTGCCGCCGGGCCACGCCGGCTACGCGGTCGACCTCCCCGAGACCGCGGTCGACGCGCTGTTCGGCCAGGCCGGGGTCATCCGGGTCGACACCTTGGCCCAGCTCTTCGACGTCGCCCAGGTGCTCGCCTACCAGCCGCTGCCCGAGGGCCGCAGGGTCGGGATCGTCGGCAACTCCGCGGCGCTGGCGGTGCTCGCCGCCGACGCCTGCGAGACCAGTGGGCTGACCGTCACCCGAAGCGTCGACGTCGGCGCCACCGGCACGGCCGAGGAGGTGGGCAGCGAGCTCGCCGCCGCTCTCGCCGATGACGACGTCGACGCGGTCGTCACCGTCTTCATCCCGCCGCTGGTCACCCGCCAGCACGACGTCGGCCAGGCGATCGCCGAGGCGATCACCGGCACCACGAAGCCGGTCGTGGCGACGTTCCTCGCCTTCGAGGGTGTACCCGAGCAGCTGCGGCGCACGGGTGAGCAGGGCATGCCGGCGCGCGGCTCGGTCCCGTCCTACCGGTCGCCGGAGACGGCCGTGCTGGCCTTGGCCCGCGCGGCGGCGTACGCCGAGTGGCGGCGGCGTCCGGGCGGCCATCTCCCACCGCTCGAGGGCGTCGACCATGCGGCCGGCCGGCACGTCGTCGAAACCGCGCTCGCCCGGCTGGGCGGCGCCGGGCCGCTCGCCGCCGACGAGGTCGCGGAGCTGCTCGCGGCGTACGGCGTGCCGCTGGTCCCTGACGGCGACGGCGGCGCCGACGGGGTCGAGGCGGTCGTCGCCGTCACGGAGGACCCGTCGTTCGGCGCGCTGGTGTCGCTCGGGATCGGGGGCGTGGCGACGGAGCTGATGGGGGATCGGGCCTACCGCGCGGTGCCGCTCACCGACGTGGACGCGGCCGACCTGGTGCGGGCGCCGCGAGCCGCGCCACTCCTCTTCGGTTGGCACGGGGCACCACTCGCCGACGTCGCGGCGCTGGAGGACCTGATCCTTCGCATCGGGCGGCTCGCCGACCACCTGCCGGAGGTGTGCGGGTTGTCGCTCGACCCGGTGCTCGTGGCCGAGCGTGGGGTCGCGGTCCGGCAGGCGGCGGTGGAGGTCGCGCCACCCGGCGAACGGTTCGACACCGGGCCGCGTCGGCTGCGGCCGCCGGACGAAGAGGGTTAGGCCTGGGTCAGCCCAGCGACCAGCGCAGCACGAGACCGCCGCGGCGCATGCTCACCCGGAACCACACGAACGACCCCAGGGCGGCCAGGCAGGTCAGCGCCATCGAGCCGATGCTCTTCACCACGAGGAACGTGCCGATCCGCTCGTGGAACAGCAGCCACAGCGTCACGGTCGCGTTGATCAGGTGCACGAACCCCCACAGCACCGACAGCCGAAGGAAGAACCGTTCGACGTGCGGGTGCGTGCGCATCGACTCGGGCAGGGGGCAGAAGTCGTCGGCCAGCTTGGCGACGATCGGCCGGCCCATCGGCACCGAGAGCAGGAAGAGCCCGGCGATGACGAACGTGCCGAGCGTCGGCTGCAGGAAGTAGACGAACGCGCTGCCGGTCGCGAACGCGATCGCCGCCCGGGCCGTCACGAGCATCGTGGCCAGGATCAGCATGCCGGGCACCGAACGTCCGGAGACGATGCGGCGCAGCACTGCGGCGTAGGACCAGGACAGGCCCGCGATGATCCCGCAGCGGGTGCCGGCGGTCGCGAGCACCGCGTAGAAGAGTGCGAGCGGAATGATGGTCGACTCGATCAGGGTTGCCGTGGTGCGGCGGGCGATCACGCGCGCGGACGGCAGGTGGACGACCTGCTCGGCGAGGTGCACGGGTTCTGTCTCGGTCGACGACCCCCGCTGCTGGAGTGCCGGTCGCTACGGTTGAAGAGGCAAACGGAGCAGCGGAGGCGATTATGGGCGAGGCATTCCTGGTCGGCGGGGTGCGCACTCCGATGGGGAAGTACGGCGGCGCCCTTGCCGGCGTCCGTCCCGACGACCTCGCCGCGCTCGTTCTCCGCACGGCGCTCGACCGTGCCGGGGTCACCGACCTCGAGGCGATCGACGAGGTCGTCTTCGGCGGGGCCAACCAGGCGGGCGAGGACAACCGCAACGTCGCGCGCATGGCGGTCCTGCTCGCCGGCCTGCCGCACTCGGTGCCCGGCTTCACGGTCAACCGGTTGTGCGCCTCCGGCCTGACCGCCGTGGCGACGGCCGCCCAGATGGTGCGCGCCGGCGAGGCCGACCTCGTCGTCGCCGGCGGTGTGGAGTCGATGAGCCGCGCCCCGTGGGTGATGGCCAAGCCTGAGCGCGCCTTCGCCCGACCGGGCGAGGTCGCCGACACCGCGCTCGGCTGGCGGCTGGTCAACCCGCGGATGCGCGAGGTCGACGGCGGCGAGGCGACGCTGTCGATGGGTGAGACCGCGGAGAAGGTCGCCCGCCTCGACGGCATCACCCGCGAGGAGTCCGACTCCTTCGCGCTGCGTTCGCACGAGCGGGCGACGGCGGCGCAGAAGGACGGCTACTTCGACGCGGAGATCGTTGCCGTCCCGACCGGCGGTGGCGAGGTGACCGTCGACGAGGGGCCGCGCGCCGACACCTCCCCCGAGCGCCTCGCCAAGCTCAAGCCGGTCTTCACCGCGGACGGCATCGTGACTGCCGGGTCGAGCTCACCCCTCACCGACGGGGCGGCCGCCGTCGTGGTCGCCAGCGAGGCCGCCGTCGAGCGGCACGGGCTGACGGCACGCGCCCGTGTCGTCGGGTCCGCCAGCGCGGGCGTCGCCCCGTCGACGATGGGCCTCGGCCCGGTGCCGGCCACCCAGAAGCTGCTCGGCCGCACCGGCTGGAGCGTCGGCGACCTGGAGGCCGTCGAGCTCAACGAGGCCTTCGCCCCGCAGGCCCTGGCCTGCCAGCGCCGGCTCGGGCTCGACCCCGAGACCGTCAACGCCGACGGCGGCGCTATCGCCCTCGGCCACCCGCTCGGCTGCTCCGGCACCCGCCTCGTCGTGACCCTCCTCGGCCGGCTGGAGCGGGGTGGCCTGAGGCGCGGGCTGGCGACCCTGTGCGTCGGTGTCGGGCAGGGCAACTCGATGGTCGTCGAGACCGTCTGACGTGCTCCGCCTCCACGACACCCGCACCCGGTCGGTGCGGCCGTTCGAGCCGCTCACCCGCGGCGTCGTCACGGTCTACGTCTGCGGGCCCACCGTGCAGTCGCCGCCGCACGTCGGGCACGCCCGCAGCGCGGTGGCCTTCGACCTCCTGCGCCGCTGGCTGCTCGCCTCCGGCCACGAGGTCGTCTTCGCCCGCAACGTCACCGACATCGACGACAAGATCCTGCACAACGCCGGCCACGAGGAGATCTCGTGGTGGGCGCTGGCCGAGCGCAACACCCGCGCGTTCACGGCCGCCTACGACGCGCTCGGCGTACTCCCGCCCACGGTCGAGCCCCGGGCGACCGGCCACGTGCCGGAGATGATCGTGCTGATGCAGCGGCTGATCGATGCCGGGCACGCCTACCCCGCCGGTGGCAGCGTCTACTTCGACGTCCGGTCGTTCCCGTCCTACGGCGAGCTGTCCGGGCAGCGGATCGACGCCATGCAGGCGTCCGAGGACCCGGGCGACAAGCGCGACGCGCTCGACTTCGCACTGTGGAAGGCCGCCAAGCCGGGCGAGCCCACCTGGGAGACGCCATGGGGGCCGGGCCGGACGGGCTGGCACCTCGAGTGCTCGGCCATGGCGACGAAGTACCTCGGACCGACCTTCGACATCCACGGCGGCGGGCTCGACCTCGTCTTCCCCCACCACGAGAACGAGATCGCGCAGTCGTGCGCCGCCGGTGACGGCTTCGCCCGGTTCTGGCTGCACAACGGCCTGGTCAACACCGGCGGCGAGAAGATGAGCAAGTCGCTCGGCAACTCCCTCGTCGTCGCCGACGTCCTCGAACGTGTCCGGCCGCAGGCGGTGCGCTACGTCCTCGGCGCCGCGCACTACCGGTCGATCATCGACTGGACGCCCGAGGGGCTGGCCGACGCCGACGCTGCCTACGCCCGGCTCGAGACGTTCGTGCGCAACGCGCTCGACCTGCTCGACGGCCCCGGTGACGCCGAGGCGCTCGCGCTCGAAGCCGGCGAGGCGACCGAGACCTGGCAGGCGTTCGCCGAGGCCATGGACGACGACCTGGCCGTGCCCCGCGCCCTCGGCGTGCTGCACGGCGCCGTTCGCGACGGCAACGGGCTGCTCGCCGGCGGCGACCGCAAGGCGTTGGCCGCCGTCCTCGCCGTCGTACGCCGGATGCTCGCCGTCCTCGGCCTGGACCCGGTCTCCCAGTGGCCGGCCGCCGGCTCCGACCTGACGCCCGTGGTCGACGCGCTGGTCGGGGTTGCGTTGCAGGCCCGGCAGGCGGCCCGCGAACGCAAGGACTTCGCCGAGGCCGACCGCGTCCGCGACGCGCTGACCGCCGCGGGGATCGTGGTCGAGGACACCGCCCAGGGCCCCCGCTGGCGCATCTCCTGATGGCGACGAAGAAGGGCGCCGGCAAGGGCACCGGCGGGCACGGCCGGCGCCGGCTGGAGGGCAAGGGCCCGACACCGCCGGCCAAGGAGCGCACCGGCCATCCGGCCCAGCGCCGGGCGGCCGCGGCAGCACGGCGCAACGTCAGCGCCCGAGGGGCCCGGGGCCGTCGCGACGAGCGGCCCGACGTCGTCGTCGGCCGCAACCCGGTCGTGGAGGCGCTGCGCGCCAGGGTGCCCGCGACCGCGATGTACGTCCTCGCCAGCATCGACACCGACGACCGGGTGGTCGAGGCGGTCCGCGCCGCAGGGGACCTCGGCATCCCGCTGCTCGAGGTCGGCAAGCCCGAGCTCGACCGGCTGTCCGGCCGAGCGGTGCACCAGGGGCTCGCGCTCGCGGTCCCGCCGTACTCCTACGCCGATCCGGCCGACCTGCTCGCGCGCGCGCTCGAGTCGCCCGCGCCGCTGCTCGTGGCGCTCGACGGCGTCACCGACCCGCACAACCTCGGCGCGGTCGTGCGCTCGGCGGCGGCCTTCGGCGCGCAGGGCGTCGTCGTGCCCGAGCGACGGGCGGCCGGCATGACCGCCGTCGCCTGGAAGGCCAGCGCGGGAGCGGCGGCGCGCCTGCCGGTGGCCCGGGCGACGAACCTCGTGCGTGCGCTCACGTCGTACGCCGACGCCGGCCTGCTCGTGGTCGGGCTGGCCGCGGGTGGTGACGTCACGCTCGACGACTTCGAGGCGGCGACCGACCCGCTGGTCCTCGTCGTCGGCTCCGAGGGTCGCGGCCTGTCGCGGCTGGTCGCGGAGCGTTGCGACCTGAGGGTGGCGATCCCGATGGCCGCCGGCACCGAGTCGCTCAACGCCTCGGTCGCGGCCGGCGTCGCGCTCGCGGAGATCGCGCGCCGCCGCCGTCGCTGAGGCCCGTCGGACCGCTCTTTCGTGACCGAGCACAAGTCGGTCACCACCCCCGCTCGAGCCGAAAGGTCCGACTTCTATGCTCGTACACCACTTCGGACGACATGCGTGGGCGCCCGTAACCAGGGGTGCCGTCGCGTCGTTGTTGTGACGTAGCCCGATAGCCCGCAGGTCGGACATCGCCGTACAGTTGGGAGCGAATCGTGACGAACGATGCATCCGACGGAAGGCGGAAGGCTGTGCGCTTGCGACGCCCCCGGCGTGACGACGCCAGCGCGGATGCGTCCGACGAGCAGCTGGTCGCGCTGGCCCGGGAGGGCGACGACGAGGCCCTCGGTGCCCTGCTCGACCGCTACCGCGGTTTCGCCCGGTCGAAGGCTCGCTCCTACTTCCTCGTCGGCGCCGACCGCGAGGACGTCGTGCAGGAAGGCATGATCGGCCTCTACAAGGCCATCCGCGACTACAACCCCGACCGCCAGTCGACGTTCCGCGGCTTCGCCGAGCTCTGCGTGAGCCGCCAGATCATCACCGCGATCAAGACGGCGACGCGGCAGAAGCACGGGCCGCTCAACAACTACGTGTCCTTCCACCGCCCGGTGCTCGCCGACGACGAGGGCGAGCGCTGCCTGGCCGACGTGCTGCCGTCGATCCAGATCAGCGACCCGGCCGAGCTCGTCGTGTCGGCCGAGCGCATCCGCGCGCTGCAGGAGCACTTCGACGAGGCGCTGTCCGACCTCGAGGCGGAGGTGCTGGCGCTGTACGTCGACGGCAAGAGCTACCAGGAGATCGCCGAGATGCTGCAGCGGCACGTCAAGTCGATCGACAATGCGCTGCAGCGCATCAAGCGTAAGCTCGACGCGCACCTGCAGGCCCGCCGCGAGGCCGAAGCCATCTGACGCGTGCTGCCACCTACGATGGCGGGGTCGCCTCGCCGGCGTGGCGCAACTGGCAGCGCAGCCGACTTGTAATCGGCAGGTTCCCGGTTCGAGTCCGGGCGTCGGCTCTACGAAGTGCCTGGTCAGAGGCATGATCACGGTTTCATGGCTCGCCACAAGATCGGGCGTGGTCACGGCGTGGTCACGGAACTGCTCAGAGAGGCACTCGGAGAGGCTGGCGAGACGCACCGCGAACTTCACGGTGATCGTGTTGCGCGACTAGCCTCGCCAACGCATCCATACACAACTCTGGCTAGATGATGTATGGTCGGTCTCATGGGAATGCGACGGTTCCAGATCTTGCTCGACGAAGAGCTGGACGACGCCCTGGAGCGGCAGGCGGCCCGCGAGTCGGTGTCGAAGGCGGAGCTGCTTCGTCGCTACGCGCGGGAACGGCTGCAGCGGCTGCCGCCCGTGGAAGATGACCCGTTGTGGCAGTTGGTCGGCGCTGATGACGATCCCGGGGACGCCGGCAAGCCGGTCGACATCGACGCGGTCGTCTACGGGGACCGGCACTGATCTTCGTCGACACGTCCTTCTGGTTCGCCCTGCGCCGGCGCCGGGACCCGAACCATGAGCGCGCGGTGAAGCTCTTGGCCGCGCACGCGGCTGATCCGCTGCTCACCACCAACCACGTCCGTGGCGAGACCTGGACGCTGGTCAACCGACGAGAAGGACACGCCGCGGCGGTGGCCGTGCTGGACGCGCTTGCTCGGTCCCCACGCCTGCGCGTTCACCATGTCGACCCGCGCCTCGAGCGCGAGGCCCTCGACTGGCTACGGCAACGCGACGACCGGGAGTTCTCCTTCGTCGACGCGACCAGCTTCGCCACCATGCGGCACTTCGCGGTCGACACGGCGCTTGCCTTCGACGGTGATTTCAGTGCCGCTGGCTTTACGGAGCTTCGCTAGTCCCGTGGCCCCCCGTGACGGCGTGACTTGTCAGACGCCTTAGGTACGGTCGCTACCCCTTCTGCGTTCCCGCATCGAGGCTCTCGAGAGACTCACCAGCGGTCACGTCGCCGGCACGTAGCAGTGCCGCCCGGCGCTCGGCGGACTCCTGCGCCAGCGCGGGACTGACGTGGGTGTAGGTGTCAGCGGTGATGGTGATGCTGCTATGCCCGAGCCGCTCGCTGATCTCCTTCATCGACTCCCCGGCGAGCAGGCCCACGCTCGCCGACGTATGCCGAAGGGCATGCAGCCGGATCACCGGAACGCCGGCGGCGCGGGCCAACGTGGCGAACCGGCGGGTGACGAACGCCGGGTCGAGCGGACGGCCGTCCTCGCGGGTGAACACCAGTCCGCTGTCCGACCAGCCCTCCCCCCACAACTCCTGCTCCTCCTGCTGCCGTTGCTGATGCTTGCGGAGCACGGTCACCGTGTGGGTGTCCAACGCGACCACTCGAGAGCCGTAGGCGCTCTTCGGTCTGCCGATGCTGAGATGACCGCCCACACTGACGAGCTGCTGCGACACCCGCAGTCTGGCGGTCTCCAGATCCGTGTCGGCCCACGGCAAGCCGCATGCCTCACCCCGGCGCAGGCCGACCGCAGCAATGAGGTGGTAGATGGCGAACAGACGGTCGTCAGCCGACGCCGCGAGAAAGCGCCGCAACTGGTCGACGGTCCAGACCTCGACCGGCGGCCGGTCGCCGCGGGGCAATTCCACGAACGACGCGACGTTCACGGTGACGTAGCGCTCGCGGATGGCCGCATTCAACGCCGCCCGCAGCGTGGCCCGAATCCGTTGCAGGCTGGCCGCACCCACCGGCCGGCGACGGTCGACGTTGGCCGCCTCGATCGCGGCGAACATCGCCGCGACGTGACCGCTGCGTAGCTGCGCGAGCGGGACCTCGCCCAGGTGCGGCTTCAGGTACCGCGTGATGTAGCCGCGGTAGGAGCGCGCCGTGTTGGCGCGCAGTTGCCGCTTCCCGGCGATCCACTCGTCCAGCCACCGGCCCACCGTGAGACCGTCGGCATCAGGCTCACCGTCGAGCACCTGCCGCCGGGCAGCGTCGAGCGCCTCCTGCGCCTCCCGCTGGCTGGCGAAGCCGCCGCGTCGTCGCTGCCGCCTCTTGCCGTCTGGACCGGGCGGCAACTCCAGGACGTAGAACCAGGATCCATGTCGAGCGTTGCGCAGCCGGGGGCAGCGCTGGTCGAGCCGGCGGCCCGTTCGCGCGTCGGTGCAGCCGCAGCGCTTGTACGTCGAACCGGTCATCGATCGCCTCCCTCCGCTCGCCGGGTTTCTGCCGATTCTTCGTGCCGATCCGCGGCCACCCCAGTCGTAAACGGGAATCTGTGGACAGGCGCAGCGAGCAAGCTGCTCACCGGGGTCTGGCCTCGCCCAGCAGCTCAAGCAGCGCGGCCGTGGGAATCCGGATCCGCCGGTCCAGCCGCAGCACCCGCGTCGGCCACCGGCCCGTCCGCACCAGCTCGTACGCCTTCGTGCGACCGACGCCGAGAATCCGGGCGGCGGTGACGAGGTCAATGACCGGCGGCAGCCGGCGCAACTCCGCCCGAGTGGGGGACCGGTCAGCCGGAGTTGCCCTGCGGCCCACGGCGAGAACGGGCGCGACGGGGGCGTCGTCATCGAACGGCAGACACAGCGGTTGGTAAGGCATGGCGCTCCTTCACCTCTCGATTCCGTAGCCCCTGGCGGGTGGTTCGAGGACGATCCGGTGCAGCCACTCGTCGGTGAAGGCGGGTTGCTGCTGGCTGGCGAGGGTGTGGGCGTGGGCGCGGGTGAGCCGGTCGGCGAGGGCGTCGAGGACGTAGGCCGGGTCGGGTCCGCCGAGGAGTTGGAAGCCGGGCTGGTCGGGGCTGCGGTCGGCGTCCAGGCCGGACAGGGTGGTGTAGAGGTGGTTGGCTTCCCGGCCTCGGGACAGGGCGACATAGCCGGCTTGCTGGCACAGCGCGCCGGTGCCGTAGAGCAGGCAGTCGGTGGTGGTCAGTCCTTGGGCCTTGTGCACGGTGAGCGCGTAGGCGTGGACCAGCCGGCCGGACGCCCAGCCGGTCGGCACGGTGAAGGCCCGGCCGTCCTCGGTCCGCAGGCCCAGCACGTGGGGGTCGGCGGTGGTGAGCTGGGCGCGGGTGCCGTTGAACAGGCCAGTGGCCGGGTCGTTGCGGGTGACCATGACCAGGTCCCCGGCCGCGAGCGGGATCGGCTGCCGGTCCCCGCCGTGCACGCTGACCGTGTCCGGTCCGATGGTGCCGTCGGCTTGCAGCCGGCCGCGGATGCTCTGGTTGAGCCGGTGCACGTCGGCGCGGCGGGAGGCGAGCGCGACCACACCGTAGGGGCCGTGCGCGGCGCGGCTGGTGGTGTAGTCGACGGCCATCCGCCAGCTCAGTTCGGCCGGGCTGTCCAGGACGTGGATGCGGTCGTTATCCAGGTAGGCGTCCAGTGCCTCGTCGATCGACCCGTCGCGCAGCGCGGCCAGGGCGTCGCGTTCCCAGTCGTGGTGCTGGCGGGCGTTGCCGTGCAGCACGTGACTGCGCAGCGGATCCGCGGCCAGGGCGGCGAACAGCCCGCCGGCCTCGACCTCGGGCAGCTGCGCCGGGTCGCCGACCAGGATCGTCTGCCCGTTGGCCGCGGCGACGTGGTCGAGCAGGCGGGTGAGCTGGCGGGTGCCGACCATGCTGGCCTCGTCCACGACCACGACCACCGCCGCCGGCAGGCCGCGCGCCCGGCCGGTGGCCGGGTCGGGCCGGTCGGCAGACGCGAGCAGCCGGGCCAGCGACGCCGACGGGATGCCGGTCGCGGTCTGCAGCCGCTCAGCGGTGGCCGCGGCGAGCGCGGCACCGAGCACCGGGCGGCCGTCGGCCTGCCAGCAGGCCGCCGCGGTGGCCAGGACGGTGGTCTTGCCGGAGCCGGCCGGGCCGATGAGCACCTGCACCGCCCACGCGGTGAACGCCAGGTTGACCACCGCCCGGCGCTGCCCGCGGCTGAGGTCGGCGCCGGTCGCGGCGACGGTGCGACTGACCAGCTCCGCTGCCGGCAGCGGTGCACTCAGCATCCGCCCGGCGTGGGTGAGGGCGCGCTGCTCGGTGGCGAGCAGGTCGGCGGTGGTCCACTGCCACTCCCCGCCGGCCGCAGGGGTGAGAAGGGGGATGGCGGCGGGATGAGTGAGCAGCCGGTCCGTCAGCCCTTCCAGCAGGTCAGCGGTCACCGGCGCGCCGGTCGGCAGGGTGTCGGCGAGCGCACGGGTCAGCTCCCGGCGGATGAACGATGTCTGCCGGGCGGTGACGCCGTCCGGGCCGAACAGCCGTTCCGCCAGCACCTCCACGTCCGGCAGCGCGGGCGGCACAGCCCGGTCGACCGCGCCGGCGACCAGCCGGTCGGGTTCATGGCCCTGGTCGTGGAGCCGTTCCTGCCAGCCGGCCCGCAGCTCGGCCGTGCTGGTGTGGGACTTGGCCGGTCGGGTGAGGTAGGCGGCGCGCTGCCGCGCCGCCCGGGACTCCGCCCCGGCCTGTTGGCATTCCCGTTCGATGTGCCGGCGGCGGGTGGAGAACGCCCGCAGCACCGGCTGGGGGATGCCGCTGATCTCGGCCACACTTTGGTGCACCGGCTCCCAGGCCACGCCGAGCCGGCGGGTCAGCTCCCCGCGCAGGCTCGCCTGGTAGACCGCACCCGCGGTGCGGGCCTGGCGGAACACCGCCCACGAGTCGACCGCCGACCAGGCCCCGTCCACCCCCCGCACCAGGTTCGCGATCACCAGATGGGTGTGCAGCTGCGGGTCGTCCGCCCGCGACGTCAGATGGGTGAACCCGGCTGCCACGAACCCGCGGGTGGAGATCCGGGTGGCCCGCTGCCCGTGACCCTGATGCCCGCGCATCCCGTGCGCCGTGTGCGTCTCCAGGTAGGCCAGCGCGTGGCCGACGGCCGTGTCGTGCGCCGCCCGCACCTGACCGCGGACATGGGCGTTACCGAAGGCGTGCAGCAGCGACACCGACTTCGGCGGGCTGACCGTCAGGTCGATCCCGGCACGGCGCCGATCCACCTTCCCCCGCGCATGTGGCAGGGCGGCGGTGTACCGGTCCGCACCGCCCGTCGTGTAGATCAGGTGCGGGTCCAGGCCGGCCGCCGCCGCCAGCTCGCCAGCGGTGCGGGCATCGACGCTCACCTCGGCCCGCCGGGTCGAGGCGTCCACCTCCGCCGCCAAGGCGATGAACGCGGCCCGGGCCGTCGGGTCGAGGAAGACCGCCGCCGGCTCCAGCCCGTGACCGGCCGCCTGGACGCGGACCGCGTCGACCAGCAGCCGCGCCGGCAGCAGACCCCGGGGGTCGGCGCGCAGGACCGGCCGGCCGACCTGGGTGCCATCCGGCAGCCGGCCCGCCAAGAGCCCGGCAAACACCTCCCGCGCCGCGCCCTCCACCGCGCCGGTCAAGCCGGCGGCCGCCGCACCCGAACCGCACCAACAGCCGGCCGTCTCCCGTTCGTCGGTGTAGTACTCCGCGCCGCAGTCCGCCCCCCGGTCCAGGTAGTAGCCACCCGACGTCCCCCCGGACAGCATCGCCACCGAGATCACTGCCACCACCCCCCGCCGGGGCCAGCCGGCGGGGCGGCGGTCACGTAGACCTGTCTCCTGTCAGTCACGCCGGCAGCACAGCGCCGGACCGTCACCACCAACGTCACCACGCGCGCCGCACAGGACGCCGGCGCCGGCGCGGACAGGTCCTTGTCTCGGTTCATGGCGGCAGCACAGTCCCGGGGCGTCCCCACCACCGTCCCCGCGCGCGCCCCACGATCGACGCCGGCCGGCCGGGGCGTCCCCGCCGACGTCCCCACCCGCGTCCCCAGCCCCCGGCACCAGCACCGGCGAGACAGAGACCGACGGTCCAGCCGGCAGGTACGACACGCGTCCCCACGGGCGCCCCAGCCGTGGGGACACGGGCGCGACACGCGTCCCCACCGGCGCCCCAACCCCGGGACGGGCGTCCCCGCCGGCGTCCCCGCCTGCGCCGGTTGCCGGTGCCGCTCATGCCGGTCAGGCTGCGCCGGAGCCCTGATCCGGATCCTCAGCCAGAACCTCGTCCACGACGGCCGGGCTCGCGTGACGCGAGCGGGTCAGGGGTGCTGCCGCCGGCGCACCTGATCCAGACCCTCAGCCGCCGCAGGGCTCGCCCTGCCGAAGGCTCGATGACCGCCGCGCGCCGCGGTTGCCCGTGACGACACCGAGGGGGCCAGCGCATGATCACGATCCCGACCCACAACTCGAAAGCAGCGATCAGAACAACGATCAAAACAGCGATGGGCAAGATCAACAACGAAGCATTAGATAGACCACGGAGACAAGATCAACGTCAACAGCAATCCACCAGACACAGTGGGATCAATGATCCGGAGGCGCTAGTCATGCCGTTTGCTCGGGCGTCGCCGGCCACGTCGCCGAGCCCCCAGTCGCCCACGCGCCCCACAGTGAAAGGCGGTCACAGTCGGCGCTCCGGTTGGGCTACTTCTGGGGAGACCCTCCAGGTCCTCCAATGTCCCCTCGAGCTGGATGCCGGCCGCGCAAGGTGCGTGGGCGTTCTCGAAGCCGGCAAGCTCCCGGCGCGCAACAGTCTGATGGGCGCCGTATCCTGCGCATTTCACCGTTACACCTGGCATTTCTACCTCCTCGCTCTGCTCGCGGCGACAGCTGCCCGCGCCGGGATGGGGCCGACAGTGAGCGCCGATTCGACTAGTGCGGCGGCTTCCGCGGTAGTCGGTAACTGGGGACGGCACAGCAGCGGCCACCACAGGATGCCGAGGCTCGCGGCGGCATGCACATCATCGACCGCGAACCCGCCGAGCATGCGGCGGACGCGGGCATCTTGGTCGCGCAGCCGCTGCCCGACGCGGCTGTGCGGGCTGACCGCGAGCTCGGCGGCGAGGATGCGCACGACGTCGGGATGCCGGCACAGCGCCTCCAGGTAGGCCGACAGCCAGTCGCGCACGGCGGGCGGGCTGGTCGGCGGCCGGGTGAGCAGGTCGTCGATCCAGTCGAGGACGGGTGCGACGCCGGCCGTGAGGATCTCTTCCTTGCTGGCGAAGTGGGTGTAGAGCGAGCCGGCCTTGATGTGCAGGTGTGTGGCCAGGTCCCGCATCGAGGTGGCGGCGTAGCCGTGTTCGGCGAACAGGCCGATCGCCGCGTCGATGATCCGCTGCCGGGCCGCACCGGCCATGGCCACCACCGCCCCTCCCGAGCACCCTACGAACGGTTGGTCGTCAGGAAACAGTCGACCGGATCATCCGAGGGACGAATCGCCCGTTCGGCCGATGCGCGAGGCGGCTAACGCTCGTTAGTTTCTGCCTGCGCGCTCGACCCGTCCGGAGTCGCGCGCTCACCTCCCTTTCCATTTCCCGCGCCCTGGCGCGTTTGCCTTTGAGGGGCTTTGGTGTCCGCTGCCGCGGTTCGTGGTTCGCTGCTGTCCTGGTTCTCCTCCAACTCGCCCCGCGCCAGGGTGGTCGCGTTCGGCTGCGCGGCGGCGGTGCTCGCCGGCGGACTGCAGATCGCGGAGGCCGCGGTGGCTCCGGCCCCTGCGCACGCGGCGGTCAAGCCCGCACCGGCCCCGCCGGATCAGGAGCCGGACGTCGCTTCCGCGCAGCTGGCCGCCCGCCGGGGCGGGCATCAGGTGGAGGTGACCGGCGCCCGCTCGCAGGACACGACCACCTTCGTGGAGCCGGACGGCACCTTCCAGACCGACTTTTACGCCGCGCCGATCCGGGTGCGCCGCGGCGCGGATCTGGTGGCGGTCGACACTGCCCTGGTGAGCGACAGTGCCGGGCTGCACCCGCGGGCCACCCCGGTGGCGACGCAGCTCGCGACCGGCGGCAGCGGGTCCCCGGTCGCGTCGCTGACCGCCGGGGACAGCTCCTTCGGGTTGGGCTGGCTGGGCAACCTGCCCGCCCCGACGGTGACCGGCGCCACCGCGACCTACGCCGACGTCGCCCCCGGCGTCGACCTGCACGTGACCGCGACGACGACCGGTTTCGAGCTGTCCGCGGTGCTCAAGAACCGCCCGTCGACGCCGGCGACGGTCCGCCTGCCTCTGCACCTGAAGGGCTTGGCAGTGCAGCGCGACGCGGGCAGCGGCGCGCTGACGCTGACCGACGCCCGCAGCGGGCGGGCGTTCACCGTGTCCCCGCCGGTCATGTTCGACGCGGCCCGCGACCGCAGCGGTGAGCCGACCCATCTGGGTCAGGTCGCCACCGCACTGACCCCCACCGGCAACGGCGGCTACGAGCTGGACCTCACCCCCGACGCGGCGTACCTGGCCGACCCGGCCACCACCTTCCCGGTCACCATCGACCCGTCGGTGCTCGGCGCCGGCGGGCAGGGCACGATGGTGCGCTCCTCCTACCCCACGACGAACTTCCAGTCCTGGGGGCAGACGTTCGTCGGCAAGGTGCTCTCCACCGAGTCCGACCGCTCCTACGCCCAGTGGACCAACCTGAGTTCTCTGCTCGCCGGCAAGCACATCCTGTGGGCCACCACCTCGATCTACAACACCTTCTCCTACACCTGCACCGCGCAGCCGGTGAACGTCTACCAGGTCACCTCCAGCTGGTCGGGCAGCAGCATGACGTGGAACACCCAGCCGACGGTGAACACCAGCTCGGTGAAGGCGACCGGGTCCGCCGCCTACGGCACGAACAGCGCCGGCGGCACCTGTTCGGCGGCGAGCTGGCTCAGCCTGGGCGGGTCGGGCAACCTGGCACAGCTGGTCGACGGCTGGGTCAAGGGCAGCACGGCGAACTACGGCATCGAGTACGCCGCGGACGAGTCCTCCACGTGCTGCGGCAAGAAGGCCGCCGGGTTCAACGACCTCAACAACCCGGAAAAGCTCACCGTCTCCTACAACTCCTACCCCGGCACCCCCGCCGGCCGGTCCATCACCCCGTGCGCGTCGGTCTGCGCCGGCACCGTGATCACCAACAGCGCCACCCCGACGCTGACCGCGAACACCACCGACCCCGACGGCGGCACCCTGCGGTATGACTTCGAGGTCTACCCCGGCACCAGCCCCACCCCGGGCACGACCCCGCTGACCGCCTCCGGCAGCGTGGCCAACGCCCCCTCCGGGCAGCGGGTGGGCTGGAAGGTCACGACCCCGCTGGGCGACGGGCAGACCTACAGCTACCGGGTTCGCGCCTACGACGGCACGGACTACGGACCCTGGTCCACCGGCTGGGCGTCGTTCACGGTAGACACCGTCGCCCCGGCGGCGCCCACGGCCAGCAGCGCCACCTACGTGCAGGGCGGCTGGAAGGCCTTGGCGCAGGGTTCGTTCACCCTGGCCGGCAGCGACACCGGCAGTGGCGTCGACCACTACGTCTACGGCCTGGACGTGGCGGTGCCGAACACCGCGATGGGCAGCGGCGCGATCGTCACCCCCACGCTTTACCCCGGCGACGGCTGGCACCAGTTCCTCGTGCAGGCGGTGGACAAGGCCGGCAACAAGTCGGCGATCACCACCTTCGCGTTCGGCACCACCCCCGGGTTGACCAGCCCCACGGCCGGTGCCAGCACCCAGCAGTCGGTGCTGCTCGGCTCCATCGCCCCACCCGCCAACACCGCGGTCACCTACTACTACCGCCGCGCCGCCACCGACCCGTGGACGCCGCTGCCGCCGCCCGACGTCACCGTCACCTCCAGCGGCGCCGCCGTGGGCGGCTGGCCG
This sequence comes from Mycobacteriales bacterium, assembly GCA_035690485.1. Taxonomy (NCBI): domain Bacteria; kingdom Bacillati; phylum Actinomycetota; class Actinomycetes; order Mycobacteriales; species Mycobacteriales bacterium. The sequence continues at coordinate 53,583 of DASSKL010000093.1, forward strand.
TACACGTTCAGCGCGGGCAGCGGCAACACCAGCCCACCGTCGCTGACCTGGAACACCGCCGCCACCCTGGCCGGCACCGACGGACCCGCGCAGCTCGCCGTCTGCTTCGCCGCCGGCTGCCCCACCGGCCCGGCCAGCAGCCTGCCCACCGGCAGCTCCTCCACCACCGGCGTGCCCCTGACCCTGGACACGAAGGCGTTCAACATCGCCGCCACCGACGACCTGACCCCGGGCAGCATCAACCTGCTCACCGGCGCCTACCAGGTGCAGGCCAGCGACGTCAGCGTCCCCGGCAGCAGCGACACCACGCTCACGGTTGGGCGCAGCCTGACCAGCACCAACACCGGCGTCGACGGCATCTTCGGCCCCGGCTGGACGGCAAGCCTGCCGGTCGACTCCGCCGGCGCGGACTGGACCGGCCTGACCGACACCGGCAGCGTGCTCACCGCCACCCACGCGGACCAGTCCACCACCAGCTTCACCGCCCAACCCGACGGCAGCTACGCCCCCACCGGCGACGACGCCGACTCCGGCCTGAAGATCACCACCACCACCGGCACTGGCTGCGCGGCCGGCTACCGCTGCTACGAACTCGACGACCTCGACGGCAACAGGGTCATCTTCCAGGCCACCGTCGCCCCCACCCCGACCGGCAGCCTCACCGCCCCGGTCGCCTACCAGGTGGTCCAGGTCATCGAACCCGGCACCCCCACCGCCACCAGCTTCACCTACACCGCCGGCCGTCCCACCCGGATCACCGCCCCCGTCCCGGCCGGCGCCACCTGCACCGACCCGACCGCGGCCGCGACCTGGATGCCGGGCTGCCGCGGCCTGTCCCTGGCCTACGACACCCACGGCCACCTGACCGCGGTCACCTACCTGACCAGCGACGGCAGCAACCCGCTGCAGGTCGACGTCGCCTGCTACGACTACAACGCGACCGGCCGGCTCGCCGGCACCTGGGACCCGCGCAACATCCCGACCGCCGGCACCGGCAGCCACCCGATCAGCTGCGCCAGCCCGCTGCGGCCCACCCACTACGACTACGACAACAGCGGACGGATCACCGGCATCACCCCGTCCGCCGGCACCAACAGCCTGGCCGGCTGGACCATCGGCTACGACCCTGTCACGGGCAGGGTCAGCAACGTGAGCCGCGCGCACTTGGACGGCAGCGGCACCGAAACCCAAACCGTGCTGTACCGGGTCCCGGTGGCACCCGACGCCACCCACCCCGAGTATCGGCCCGACCTGACCGCCGCCACCGCCGCCGGCTGGGCCCAACAGGACACCCCGGATCCGACGGTGGGCGCCACCGCGATCTGCCCACCCGGCGCCAGCGTCCCCGCGGACAGCAGCGGCGACCTGCGCGACTGCACCCTGACCTATCTGGACGCCAACGGCCGGGGGGTCAACACCGCCAGCTACGCCGGCAGCGGCGCCGCCGGCTGGCACATCACCACCAGCGAATACGACAGCGGCGGGCATCAGGTCCGCAGCCTGACCGCGGCCGACCGGGAAGAAGCCCTCGCCCCGACCAGCGGCGCCGGTGGTGCCCTGGGCCTGCCCGCCAACACCGCGCAGGCCGCCCTCGAGCTGTCCACCATCAACCTCTACACGGCCAACCCGACCGACAAGCAGCCCGACCTGACCGAAACCTTCGGCCCTTACCACCGGATCCAGCTCCCCGACGGGTCGATCGTGCAGGCCCGCGAACACACCGTGAACAGCTACGACATCGGCAGCGAACCCGGCCACCCCCTCGACGCCGCCGGCAACCAGGTCTCCTACCACCTGCTCACCGACACCAAGACCGGCGCCAGCGTCTCCCCGGACCCGGCCAGCAACGGCGACAGCGACGTACGCGAAACCAAGACCCTGTACTACCTGACGACCGGCGCCAGCACCGACTCCACGGGATGGACCTACCGCGCCCCCATGCAGGTCATCACCGACCCGAACGGGCTGGCCATCACCACGACGACCCTGTACGACCCGGCCACCGGACGGGTCACCCAAACCCGGATGCCCAACGACAGCAGCGGAACCACCGCCGGCACCACCAACAACGTCTACTGGACCGCCGGCGCCAACAGCAGCGACTCCACCTGCGGCAACAAGCCGGCGTGGGACGGGCTGCTCTGCACCACAAGCCCCGCCAGCACAGCACCGACAGACGGGCTACCCGCCCTGGCCGCCACCCGCGACGCGAGCTACGACTATCTCAACCGGCCCACCCAGATCAGCGAAAGCGTCGCCGCCTCCAGCAGCGTCAGCATCCTGCGCACGACCAGCACCCTCTACGGGTTCAACAGTCCCACCAGCGGCACCGCCAACCCCTACGCCACCACCGTTCAACAAACCCAGACCGGCGGCGGCACCGGCACCACCGTCCCCGCCCAAACCACCAGCTACGACCCGAACACCGGACTGCCCACCGCGGTCAGCAACGGCACCAGCAGCGACGCCACCGGCTACGACGACTTCGGCCGCATCGTCAGCTACAACGAGAACACCGCCGCCACCGGGGCCGCGGCGAACGCCGTCAGCACCCACTACGACCCGACCCACGGCTGGATCACCAGCAGCAGCGACGCCCACACCACCAACAGCTACACCTACAACGGCAGCGGCGAACACCGCGGCCTGCCCACCGGACTGACCGTCACCGTGACCAGCACCCCCGGCTACACCGGCAACTTCACCGCCAACTACGACCCCGACGGCCAACTCGTCAGCCAAACCGACCCCAACAACGTCACCACCGCGCTGACCCGCAACGAAGACGGACAGCTCGTCGACCTCAACGACACCAACGGAACCGGCAGCTGGCTTGACGACCGGGGCACCCCCTCCATTCACAGCCAGTGGCTCAGCCACACCGGCCCGGCTGGGTCCCAGACCTACACCTACGACGCTGCCGGGCGGCTCACCAAGACCGCCGACACTCCCACCGGCGGCACCTGCACCACCCGCACTTACAGCTACGACGCCGACAGCAACCGGCTCAGCTCCACCAGCTACGGGCCGGCGGGCGACGGCAGCTGCCCGACCGCGCTCAGCGGCGGCAGCACCACCAGCCACAGCTACGACACCGCCGACCGGCTCCTGCCCGCCAACGCCGACACCGGGATCACCTACGACACGTTCGGCCGCATCACCACCCTCCCGGCCGCCGACGTCAGCGGCGGCGCCGCCCTCACAGCTGACTACTACGCCAACGACCTCGTCCACTCCCAGACTCAGGCCGGCACCACCCGCACCTGGAATCTGGACGCGAACAACCGGCTCGCCAGCTGGACCAACAGCACCACCGGCATCACCAATACAAACCACTACGACGACGCCAGCAGCGACTCACCCGCCTGGACCGCCGAAAGCAGCGACTCCACCAGCTGGGACGCCAACATCAGCGATCTCCTGGGCAGCCTCGCCGTCACCGTCGACCAGACCGGCACCACCACCTACCAGTACGCCAACCTGCACGGCGACATCACCGCCACCGCCGCAGCCGGCGCGGCCACGCCCACCATCCAGCCCGACTACGACGAATTTGGCAACAACCCCACCGGCACCAGCAGCCGCTACGGCTGGCTCGGCGGCAAACGCCGCTCGGGCGATGACGCCGGCGGTCTG